>CANMFV010000009.1 GCA_947496835.1 Flavobacteriales bacterium
AATCTTTCGAGCTGGATCGACTTATCAGGTTCGCAAGGGTACATATTTAAGAGCCTCCTATGGACAAGGATTCCGCTTTCCAACAATCACCGAACGTTACATTAAAACAGGAGTAGGAAATTTCGGGGTCTTCCCAAATCCTAATTTGAAACCTGAAAGCAGTTGGAATGCTGAAATTGGTGTAAAACAAGGAATCAAGGTAGGTAATGTATTGGGATATTTAGACATTGCTGGATTCTGGCAAGAATACCAAAACACCATCGAATACATGTTTGGGATTTGGCACGAATTAACTTCTGTCCAATCAATGGGGTCAAGTGCAGGATTCATGTTTTTAAACACGGGTAATTCACGCGTTACGGGCATCGATGTTTCCTATGCTGGAAAGGCACAAACGTCTAAAAAAAGTGAAATCTCTTTTTTAATGGGATACAACTACATTATTCCTACAACCTTAAGCCCAAATTTTGTCTATGCCACTGATTCCTTGAACCGCGTATTTACGTATCAATCCACCTCATTGGATCCGAGTAAAGGAATCTTAAAATACCGCTTCCTTCACAATGTCAAATTGGATGCGGAACATACTTGGAATAAAAAATATGCGTTCGGTATCAGTGCGAAGTACTTTTCCAAAATGGTCAATATGGATGCGATCATTAAGGATTTCGAGCAAATTACGGTGGACAATGAATTGCTTCAAGATTTAAAGTACATGGATTATTTTGATGCGCATCGTTTTGGAAATTGGATTTTTGATGCACGGATTTCATTTAATTTTTCAGAACTGCATAAGTTAGCACTTATTGGAAGTAATATTCTCAATAGAACCTATTCGTTGAGACCGCTAAAAATTGAGGCTCCACGAACGATAATGGTGCAATATACCTATCGAATAGAAGGTAAATAACTAGCTTTTTGATAATTCGTATCTCAACCAATTTAAAGCACTTAATACGGTCATTTGAATGTTCCGCTCTCGGTTGTCTCCGAACTGAAATTTACGTGCAATCGTTTTTCCTGAAATGCATAATCCAACCCAAACCAATCCGACAGGTTTATCAATTGTTCCTCCGAGTGGACCAGCGATTCCAGTAGTAGAAATACACACATCAACACCCAGTTTCTTTGCGCCGTTTTCGGCCATTTCTACTGCAACTTGTTCACTTACGGCTCCTTCTGAAAGTAGCGAGTCCACTGAAACACCACAAATTCGATGCTTAAGGTCGTTGGAATAGGTGAGAAGCGAACCCATAAAATAATCTGATGCTCCAGAAATACTTGTTATTTGTTGTGCTAAAAGTCCACTCGTGCAACTTTCAACCGAACCAATTGTTTTTCGTTCGTTCTTCAATAATTTCCCAATTACTTCAGGTAAAGAATCATTTTCATAGCCGAAAACGGCTTCTGGTAGTCTTGTAGCCAATTCTTGAAAAAATTCCATGATTTCCGCTTGATCTTCTTTTCCTTCATATGAAGTAATGCGTAATTTCACAATTCCTGGCGAGGGAAGGTATGCTAATCCAAATCCTCTTTCTCGAATTCGGTCTTCCCAATCACTTATTTGTTCTGCTAAAAATGATTCGCCAATTCCTTGTGTTAATGCCGTGTAGTGATACATTGCTTTTAATTGGAACCGTTGCATTAACCTTGGGATCAATTCTTCCAAAACAATTCCTTTCATCTCATAGGGAACACCCGGTAATGAAACACAGTAGCGTCCATTCTTTTCGAACATCATACCAGCCGCAGTCCCGTAATTATTTGAGAGTATTTCAGCATCGACAGGCAAAGCTGCTTGTTGAATATTTGACTCAAGCATAGGGCGATTGCGAGAGGTAAAATAAGCTTCAATTTTCGCTAATGTAGGTTGATGTATTTCGAGTTTTGTGTCGAAATATTCACAAAGGGTATGTTTGGTAATGTCATCCTTTGTTGGACCAAGTCCGCCAGTGATAATGACACATGTCGTTTCAGGGTAACATTGATCCAAAGCTTGAAGGATACGGTCCTTATCATCTGCGATAACAAGTGAACGTGTCACTCGTGCACCAATTTTGGATAATTCTTGTCCTAACCACGAAGCATTTGTATTGATGGTTTGCCCAATCAACAATTCATCTCCAATGGCTAGTATTTCAATGTTCATTTTCGAACGAATTTAGCAATAGATTCTATGTGTCCTGTATGTGGGAATTGATCAGCTAGCGCATATTTCTCAAGCACATATCCTGCTTCATTCAAGGTATTTGCATCCCTTGCTTGTGTAGAAGGATTACAGGAGATATAAACAATGTGCTTCGCTCCTAAATCAATGACTTTCTGTAATGTTTTTGGTGCAATTCCGGCTCTTGGAGGATCTAAAACAATGCACGAAATATTTCCTTGATAATTCGGATATTCTTTCAAAAATTTCCCGACATCTGCTGCGTAAAAATCGATGCTATGAATGCCGTTTTTCTTTGCATTTTCTTTCGCGTCTTCGATGGCTTTCTCCACGATATCAACTCCAACGATACGCACCGATGGATTTCGCTTTGCTAACAATTGTCCAATTGTTCCAGTTCCACAGAATAAATCCATCACGACTTTTTCTTCAGGAATAGGTTCTTCAAAAACATAATCAAGTGCTTTTGCGTAGAGTAATTCAGCGCAAGATGGATTTGTTTGAAAGAAACTTTCCATGGATATTTGAAAGGTCAATCCGGAGAGAACTTCTTCGATTACTTCTTGACCGAAAATCAATTTGGACGTTCCATTTTCAATTTTCGCACGGTCTGCAACATTGTCATTTTCTGTGTGCCATAATCCAGCAATACGTCCAGGCAAAAGTTTTTGCAAAAATTCTGCGAATTTCGAAACATCAAATTGATTCTCTATATCAGAGGATGTCACCAAGTTCAACAACAATTGGTTGGTGTGAAAAGATTTCCGAACAACAATGTGACGGAAAAACCCTGTTTTTTTCGGAGGATGCCAAGCTAAAAGGTTCGTTGCTTTTAGGTATAGCCGAATTTCGCGAAGTTTCGTTTCCCATTCTTCATCGAACATACCAGATGCTTTGTTCAAGCTTTCAACTTTCCACCAGGTTCCTCTGCGTTTAAATCCTAATGCAAAAGCTTCGTCTAATTCTTCGTTTGTTTCTAAATCGTGTTCGATACACGAGAAACTATATTCCATTTTATTTCGATAGAAATAATGCTTCGGAGAGGAAATCAAGCCGTCGAAGCGTTCGCGGACGTCTTTAATGCCACTTAATCGTTCGAAGTTCGTTAATGTAGATTCTTGTTTAACTTCTTCTTGCTTTGTTACTGGAACATGAATGTATGGTCCGCCCGAAATTTCTTGAAAACGCTGTTCGGTTTCAAACTCCGATCGTTTTTCAACCTCCATTAACTTAGCTTCCGCGTAGTTTTTGCGTTTTGTTTCAACGCGCACACGCACTGTTTGCCCAGGAAAAGTATTGTCAACAAAAACAACAAATTGTCCGTGTTCTGTTTCTAATTTTGCAATCCCTCGTCCACCGAAAGCGTAGTCCGTAATTTGAACGGAAATTTCATCACCTCTTTTCATTAAATCATCCCTCTGATTACGCCTTTATCTGAAGATTGAATGAAACCAAGAATTTCATCTCGTAATGGCGTTTTATCCATACTTTGAAGTACGGCATCTATCCCCTTTGAAAGGTTGCTATTTTGAACATAAATGGTTCGATAGATGTCTTCAATTTCGCGTACTTGTTCATCGGAATAACCTCTTCTTCTTAATCCAACTGAATTAACTCCTGCAAACGTTAATGGCTCACGAGCTGCTTTGATAAAAGGGGGTACATCTTTTCGAATTAACGAGGCTCCGCCAATAAATGCGTGCTTTCCGATGTGAGCGAATTGCTGTGCCGCTACTTTTCCCTCAAGAATGGCGTAATCATCAATGATGACATGTCCAGATAATCCGGTGTAGCTTGCTAGAATAACATTATTTCCAATCTGGCAATCATGTGCAACATGAACATAGGTCATAAGTAAGCAGTTGTCACCAATGGCTGTTTTCATTTTATCACTCGTTCCGCGGTGAATCGTCACGCACTCGCGGATTTTTGTATTGTTGCCAATTTCCACGGTTGTGTATTCATTGTCAAACTTTAAATCCTGTGGAACAACACCGAGTACGGCACCAGGAAAAACTTCGCAATCTTCTCCAATTCGTGTCCCGGGATACAAGGCAACATTGGAATGTATTCTTGTGCCATTTCCAATAATTACATCTTCGTGGATGACAGCGAATGGGTCAATTCGGACGTTTTGTCCAATTTGGGCATCTTTCGAAACCGAGGCTAGTGATGAAATCATTTATTCTTTGTCTTTGATTATTTGCGCAAGCATACTTGCTTCTGAAACGACTTTTCCGTTCACATATGCTTTACCTGTCATCTCAACTAAACCGCGTCGGATGGGAGAATTTAATACTAATTCGAACACAACAGCATCTCCAGGCATCACTTTTTGTTTAAAACGAACATTGTCAATTTTCATGAAATACGTCGAATATAAATGCGGATCTTCTACTTTCGTCAAAGCAAAAATACCACCCACTTGTGCCATTGCTTCAATTTGAAGTACCCCTGGAAAAATTGGATTACCAGGGAAATGTCCAGTAAACTGAGGCTCATTCATGGTGATGTTTTTAACGCCTAAAATTGAGTTCTCATGAATCTCGATGATTTTATCCACCATTAGAAACGGATATCGGTGCGGTAAAATGCGCTCAATATCATTAATGTCATAAATTGGATTTTTCGTTAAGTCGAAATGACGACCTTGGTTTTGTTGTTTCTTTATTTGTTCTTTCAACACTTTAGCAAATCGAACATTTCCAGAATGTCCAGGACGTGCAGCAAGGATATGTGCTTTAATTGGTTTACCAACCAAGGCTAAGTCACCTACAATGTCTAGTAATTTATGACGAGCAGGCTCATTTTCGTATTGTAATTTTGTACTGTTCAGCACGCCAATTCCATCAATCGAAATTTGAAGTTTTTCCTTTCCGAGAAGTTTTGCTAGACGATCTAGTTCTTCTTGTGCGACATCTGTACGATCGACAAGAACGATAGCATTGTCTAAATCACCACCTTTGATGAGGTTGTTGCTTGCCAAATATTCTAATTCTCTCAAGAAAACAAAGGTTCTACATTTTGCGATCTCCTTTTTAAAATCTGAAAGTTGGTACATGCTTGCGTGCTGTGTTCCAAGAACAGGAGAATTATAATCAACCATTACAGTTAATCGATAATTCACATCAGGAATAGCAAGAAATTCAATGCCTTTTTCTAAATCTTCCCAAGGAATATTTTCGTTCAATTCAAAATATTCACGTTCTGCTTTTTGTTCTTCAAAGCCAACGCGCTCGATTTCATTTACAAAAAGAATCGCACTTCCATCCATGATCGGAATTTCAGGCCCATTGATTTTGATTAAAGCATTGTCAACTTGACATGCGTACAAAGCGGCCAGTACATGCTCTGTTGTGTAAACACGTGCGCCATTTTGTTCTAATGTTGTACCACGATCGGTTGCAACAACAAAATCCACATCTGCTTTTATTATTGGTTGATTTTCTAAGTCAACGCGTTGAAATTTATATCCATGGTTATCAGTTGCCGGACAAATTTCCATTGTTACTGCTTCACCTGTATGTAGTCCAACTCCATTAAAAACAATGGATTCTTTGAGTGTGCGTTGTTTTTCTGTCATTCTGTTTATTTTTTCATGAGTTCTTTAATCTGTGTTTCGAACTCACTTATTTTTGAAAGGATAAAAGGTAGTTTTCTAAAGCCTATGTAGGATCTTTTGAAGTCATGGTGATTAATGGCAGGAGAACCCATCAATGTGTCGGCTGACTTTATTGAGGCTGGAACTCCCGATTGCGCGACGATTTTTGTCTCATCCGTGATGTATAGGTGTCCCGCGATTCCCGCTTGACCACCAATCATGACGTGTTTACCAATTTTAGCTGATCCAGCTATTCCAACTTGAGCAGCCATAGCGGTGTGTTCACCTATTTCCACGTTATGAGCAATTTGACAGAGGTTGTCAATTTTTACACCTTTACGAATGAACGTAGAACCCATAGTTGCACGGTCAATGGAACAATTGGAACCAATTTCGACGTCGTCTTCAATGACTACATTACCAATTTGTGGAATCTTTTGATAGGCACGATTTTCATCAGGAGCATAACCAAAGCCATCTGATCCAATCACTGTCCCAGCGTGAATTATAACGTTGTTTCCAATAATGCAATCTGCATAAATGCTCACATTGGCAAACAGAATGGAGTTGTCACCTATTTGAACGTTATCACCCAAAACGACATTCGGATAGATTTGTACATTGTGACCGATTTTCACATGTTGACCAATGTAGGCGAACGCTCCGATGTAAGGATCTGTTCCAATGGATGCAGTTTTATGAATGAAGGATGGTTGCTCAATCTCTGGTTCTTTGCGATTCATGCTGTTGTAAATCTCCAATAATTTCGCAAAGCAAGCGTAGGCATCATCCACGCGAATGAGTGTCAATGTGGCTGGAAGTGCTTTTGAAGGAATAAAGGTTTTATTGACAATGCAAATACTGGATTCAGTCGTGTAGATAAATTCCTCATATTTGGCATTTGAAAGAAAACTCAAAGAACCTTGGTTTCCTTCTTCAATTTTGGCTAATCCATTTACGCTAGCTGATGGATTCCCATCAACTTCTCCTTGTAAAAGGCCAGCGATTTGTTCGGCTGTAAATTCCATTAACCAAAGTTACAAAAAGGTAGAACGGAGAAACGGAGGTAAAAGTCAATTTATCAACAATAAAAAGTACAATTTTGTTAGAAATCTTGTAATTCAACCCTAATTTGGTACACTTTGATTTTGTCTTTGAACCAAATGCATTGAACGTGAAGCATTTCTTTTGTGCGATTATTTGTTCTAAACACCAGGCCGTGAATGGGTTTCGGATGAAGCGTCAATTGTGAATCACCGAACGAAAATCGACCATATTTTCGAATAAGTTGATTTAATTTTTGATCATTTGAAATACCTAAATCTTTCATCTTTTCTTGAAAAACTTGAGAGGAATCCATGTAAAACAAAAATTCATTTTTCGGGAAAAAGAGAATTTGACCTTTAGCAGAAGATTCAGGTTTTGTTGGAGTAATTTGAGTCGCTTTTTTTGTTGAAAAGATAACTTCTGAAACAAAACTTTCATCGCCCATTGTCATATAACAATGTGCTTTTTTTCCTTTCGGTGTTTTGTAATCAATTCGGTACACTTTGTCGAGTCCTTGCTTCTTGCTTTTCCCAAAATCAACAGTGCCATTTTGAATCGTCTTGAGGAATAGGGTTTCTGAAAATCCTTGTTCCTTGATTTGGTGTGAATTCGTTTGATTTACAACAATCATTCGATTGAATAAATTGTCCTTTACACGGTTCGATGGAAACCAACTGCATCCTTTGTTATCGAAAAGTGCCAATACCATGACGATTCCGATTCCAAATCCTAATCCGTAATATTTTAATCTTCTAAAAAAATCTTTCATGGCATAAAAAAAGGGAGCGAACTCCCTTTCAAATTACATTAATGCATTTAGTTTTTCTTCCAGTGTAGCTTTTGGAACTGCTCCAACTGATTTATCAACTACTTCACCATTTTTAATAAATAATACTGTTGGAATGCTACGAACACCAAATTGTGCTGAAACACCTGAATTCAAATCCACGTTTACTTTACCAATAACCGCTTTTCCTTCGTATTCATTCGCCATTTCTTCGATAACTGGACCGATCATGCGGCAAGGACCACACCACTCAGCCCAAAAATCAACAACAACTGGTTTATCTGACTTCATGACTAATTCGTCAAAGTTCGCATCTGTGATTTCTAATGCCATTTTATTTTGTTTTAAGTATAAACATTCTAATTACGGGCGTAAAATTAAGTCAATTTCTTTAATCAGCGGTTACACAATTCTTTATTTCTCCGTGAAAATTTCTGATTTATCACATTTCCATCGCCAAATACTTTGCTGTATAGGATTTACCTTGCGCCTTTTTAATCATTTGTTCCGGAGTTCCAGCAAACAGAATTGTACCACCTCTAAATCCTCCTTCTGGACCTAAATCAATCAGGTGATCGGCAATTTTAATGATATCCATGTTGTGTTCAATGACCAAAACGGTATTTCCTTCATCCACTAAACGCTGTAGTACTTCTAATAACATCCGAATGTCTTCAAAATGCAGTCCAGTTGATGGTTCATCTAAAATGTAAATGGTTTTTCCGGTTGCTTTTTTCGAAAGTTCTAATGCCAATTTGATTCGTTGAGCCTCACCTCCAGAAAGTGTTGTTGAAGATTGACCAAGTTTAATATAGCCAAGTCCTACTTGCTGCAAAGTGTGCAATGTTCGGTAAATTTTTGGGTGTTTTTCAAAAAACGGAACGGAGTCCTCTATGGTCATGTTCAGTATATCCGAAATACTTTTTCCTTTATAGCGAACTTCCAAGGTCTCTGGATTGTATCGTTTCCCATTACATGTTTCACATTCGACATAAACATCTGGCAGGAAGTTCATTTCAATGAGTTTTAACCCACCTCCATTACACGTTTCACATTTTCCTCCCGCAACATTGAATGAAAATCTCCCCGCTTTATATCCGCGAATCTGTGATTCAGGAAGTGCTGCGAAAAGACTTCGGATTTCATCAAAAACTTTTGTATAAGTGACAGGATTTGAACGTGGTGTGCGTCCAATTGGACTCTGGTCAATTTCTATCACTTTGTCTAAATGTTCTAAGCCATCGATTGATTTATACGGTAAAGGTTTTCGGATGTTTTGATGAAAATGATTCATCAAAAGTGGATACAAGGTTTGGTTAATGAGGGAAGATTTCCCACTTCCTGAAACGCCTGTAACACACGTAAATGTGCCAAGTGGAATGGAAAAATCTACATTTTGTAGGTTATGACCATTTGCACCTTTAAGTGTTAATTTCTGTCCATTGCCTTTTCGACGTGTTTTCGGTATTTCAATTTTTCGAGAACCAACTAAATATTGTGCGGTGAGTGAGTTACTTGTAAGTACGGATTGCAAATCACCTGCGCTAACAATGTTTCCGCCAAACGATCCAGCTCCTGGACCAATGTCCACAATAAAATCAGCGGCTTCGATCATTTCTTTATCGTGTTCAACTACAAGAACAGAGTTCCCGACATCCCGAAGACGTTTTAAGGATTGAATGAGTTTTGTATTATCTCGTTGATGGAGTCCAATAGAAGGTTCATCAAGTACATAAAGTACATTGATTAATTCTGTTCCAATTTGTGTCGCAAGTCGAATGCGTTGTGCTTCTCCACCGGATAAACTTTTAGCACTTCGGTGCAGGGTTAAATAATCTAATCCAACTTCTAAAATGAATCGAATACGTGTTCGAATTTCTTTGAGAATTTCTGCGCCAATTTGTTTTTGGTCGGCATTCAAATAAGCTTCAATATCTGATGACCAACGGTCTAATTGTTCGAAATCCATGAATGCAATATCTCCGATGGTTTGGTTGTTCAATTTGAATTGAAGTGCCTCTTTTCGAACGCGTGCGCCATGACATTCTGGACAAATCTTTTTATTCATGAATCCTTGTGCCCAACGTTGAATTCCAGCTGTGCTATCTTCGGAATGTCGCGTCATGAAATTGGCAATTCCTTCAAATCGATCCTCTTGAGATTTTGAATTCATTTCCATGTCTTCGTTTCCGTAAAGAAATAATTGGACTAATTCTTCGTCTAAATCAGCAATAGGAGTGTTAATGGAATAACCTTGTTTGATGAGAATGGCTTCCATTTTCTCGAAAATCCAAACACGTTTATACTCGCCAAGTGGAGCGAATCCACCTTTTCGAATCGATAGGCTCGGATTTGGAATGATTTTCTCAATGTC
Organism: Flavobacteriales bacterium; assembly: GCA_947496835.1. Taxonomy (GTDB): domain Bacteria; phylum Bacteroidota; class Bacteroidia; order Flavobacteriales_D; family Crocinitomicaceae; genus UBA952. The sequence goes on from CANMFV010000009.1 coordinate 9,977, forward strand.
TATTTCACTCACTTCCCCAAGTCCCTTGCAGCCCGGGCAAGCACCGTAAGGAGAGTTGAATGAAAACAAGCTCGGTTCCGGTTCGGGGTAACTTATTCCACTCGTTGGACACATCAAGGATCGGCTGTAGTGTTTAATTAGGTTCGATTCCAAGTCCATCACCATCATGGCAGATTCACCCATTTTCATGGCAACTAAGACTGAGTCATACACACGTTTTTCGTCAACTTGTCCGATGAGCATGCGGTCGACAACTACTTCAATGTCATGGATTTTGTAGCGATCCAATTTCATTCCTTTAACAATGTCCTTTATTTCACCATCTACGCGTACTTTGGTATACCCGTTTCGGAGTATTTGTTCAAAAAGTTCACGGTAATGACCTTTGCGGCCTTTTATTTTTGGTGCAAGAAAAGCTACTTTTTTTCCTTTAAAATCCGTGTGTAATCGTTCACAAATGGCCTCATCCGAGTATTTGACCATGGGTTCATTTGTTACATAGGAATAAGCGGTACCGATACGCGCGAAAAGCAAGCGGAAGAAATCATATAATTCAGTAATGGTACCCACGGTAGAGCGAGGAGAGCGAGAAACTGTTTTTTGTTCAATGGCGATTACTGGACTTAATCCATCGATTTTATCGACATCAGGACGCTCGAGTCCACCGATAAATTGTTTGACGTAGCTTGAAAAAGTATCTATGTATCGTCGTTGACCTTCCGCAAAGATTGTATCAAATGCTAGGCTGGATTTTCCGCTTCCACTTAAACCGGTAAAAACGATGAGCTTGTTTCGAGGTATTTTGATATTTATATCCTTCAAATTGTGCTCACGCGCGCCATAGACATCAATGGTTTCTTGTGTGCTAGGAATTTTGTTTTTTGACATTTACTAAAATGGGCTTTGAAAATCTTTAAATGAACATCCTTCTTGGTCTTTTTCGGAAATCAGCGGATCATGAATTTCCCAATCAATGTTTAAATCGTTGTCGTTCCACAGGATGCATCCTTCGTGTTCTTTACTGTAATTATTCGTGCATTTGTAGGAGAAAATCGTGTCGTCTTCCAAACAAGCAAATCCATGTGCGAATCCTGGCGGAATCCATAGTTGGTTTCGTTCTTTTGAATTAAGTATAACCTTGAAATGCTTCCCGTAACTGGTTGAATTCTTGCGGATATCCACCGCAACATCCAAAACACTACCCGTGATAACTTGTACGAGCTTGCCTTGATCAAAAGGTGGGGCTTGAAAATGCAAACCACGAAGAACACCTTTTTTAGATTGAGATAAATTATCTTGAACAAAGGTTAAATCTGGGATAAATTCCGCATAGTTTTTCTCGTTAAAAGCTTCAAGAAAAAAACCTCTTTCATCTCCAAACAACGTTGGATAAATGGACACAAGTCCTTTGGGAAATTCGTATTTTATTTTCACGTTAATGCTTCATTTTTTGGAATACCCACAATATTACAAGTTTTTGACGATATCCTTGTTATTACAATAATTTCGCATCTTTGTTCAATGAAACTCGTCATATTCTTACGTTTTACTTTTCTTACTTTATTATTTGTTCAACCGTTCGGTGCTCAAGTTTCGTTGAATACAGTAGTGAATCAATTCGTTCAGGATCCAGTAAACAAAAACGCTAAAATTTCTTTCAAAGCAATAGACTTGTCTACAGGAGAGAAAATCGCCGATTTTAACTCCGAAACACCTTTGGTAGCTGCCTCTACAATGAAACTTTTTTCAACAAGCAGTGCATTGGAAATCCTTGGGGGAGATTACCAAGTTTCGACCCGTATTTACATGGATGGATTTATTGACAAGGATAGTGTTTTACATGGCAATATTTGGATTCGAGGTGGAGGAGACGTAGGATTAGGAAGCAAGTATTTTAATCAAGAAAACAAAGAATTAGCTTTCTTGCAAGACTGGACCGATTCTTTAAAATCCAAAGGAATTAAATTCATTGAAGGTGCGTTAATAGCAGATGGATCTGAATTCGGTTATGAAGGTACGCCTGCTACATGGAGTGATGGTGATGTGGGGAATTATTATGGTGCATTTGCTGGTGGACTAAATTTTTATGATAACACCGTAAAATTACAGTTCAAAACAGGAGCAGCAGGTTCAAAGGCTGTATTTCTGGGTGTTTATCCAGAGATGAAAGGCTATCAATTAGAGAACAAAGCGCTTTCCGCGAATGTGGGTTCCGATCAAACCTCCATTTATGGTGATGCGTTTGAATACAACCGCAAAATAACGGGCAGTATCCCATGTAATCGCTCATACTACGTTGTGAAGGGTAGCATGCCAGATCCGGAATTTCAACTGTGCCATGAATGGCTAAATGTCTTATTGAAAAATAACATCCAAGTAGAGGATGGAGCGAAAGGTTACCGATTAAATGAAAAAGAACTTCATGCAAATGGGTACGATAATAAATTTTTACTCTTTGAAATAAAAAGTAAAACAGTTCAAGAAATCGCTTATTGGACAAATCTTAAAAGTGTGAATTTATTTGCGGATGGATTGTTGCATGCCATTGCTCACCACCAAAAAGGGGATGGGAGTACGAAAGTAGGACTAGAGATTTTAACGGATTATTGGAAATCAAAAATTGATTTAAAGGGAATGGTTATCCATGATGGATCTGGATTGTCGCGATCAAATGCAATTTCCGCGGATCATTTTTGCCAACTGTTAAATTACATGTATAAATCGAAGCAATTTGAGCAATTCAAATCAACGTTGCCTGTTGCCGGGAAAACGGGAACAGTAAAGTACGTGTGTGTCGATGGAGCAGGTCAAGGACGAATTTTTATAAAAAGTGGAACATTGAAAGGCGTTAAAGCATTCTCGGGATATGTTTATTCTTCCACAGGAAAAATGATAGCCTTTTCACTTTGCGCAAATAACTTTTCTTGTTCTAGTGATACCGAAGTGGCGAAAATGGAAAATATATTGAACGCAATGGCCCAATATTAATCCTTTAATTCAAAGGAAACGATTGATTCCCAAAAGGACTCAATACTTATTCCAGCGCAAGCTAACATTTGTGGGACAATGCTCGCTTTAGAAAATCCAGGAGTGGTATTGACTTCAATCACATGCGGTACATCACCGACAATCATGAAGTCGATTCTAGAAATTGAACGCAATTGAAGTAATTGATAGATTTTTTTTGCGCGTTCTTGAACTTGAATAGTGATTTCTGGTGATACGCGAGCTGGTGTGATTTCTTGTGATTTACCGTTATACTTTGCGTCGTAATCAAAGAAATCATTTTCCGAAGCTATTTCTGTCAGAGGTAATGCTTGAGGTCCATCTTTCGTCTGATAAACGCCACAGGTAACTTCTGTTCCATCCAAGAAGGACTCTAAAACCACCGTTTTCCCTTCCTGAAATGCACTTTTTAATGCTAGATCTAGTTCTGACGCTAGTTTTACTTTTGAAATCCCATAGCTCGATCCGGAATCAGAAGGTTTCACGAAGATTGGTAGTCCAAGTGTTTCAATGATTTCAGAATGTGTCAACTCATCTACGTGACTTAAAAAGATTGATTTAGCTACGGGTATATCAAATGCACGAAGAAATTGATTGCAAAACCATTTATCAAACGACAATGAAGAGGCAAGTGGACCTGCGTTCAAATAAGGAATTTCGTGCATATCTAAAAATGCTTGAATCTTACCGTTTTCACCTGGATTTCCGTGAATGTAAACGAGTCCAGCATCAATTTTATGTTGGATTCCTTCGTGCGTAAATTGACAAGTATTTAAATCGAAAGGCACTGAAGTCCCTTGAAATTCAACGAGCCATTGATTTTTCGAAACGACGATTTTAACGACTTCATACGTTTTTGGAAAGTTCGCTTGGATTGTGTTCGCACTTAATATCGAAATAGCGTATTCCGATGAAAATCCCCCACAAAATAAACCGACTCGTTTCATTTGACTTGTTTTTTCAACGAAGGTAAGATTTACTTAATCATGTAAAATCAAATCATGAAAAAAGTTATTCTACCCAGGATTGTTAAAACAGAATTTTGAAAATTCGTACTTTCGCAAACAATGCGTTTCATCTACTTAAATTATATCATTTTCTTGAATTACTCAATGCGTATGTATTTTCGAAAAATACGCCTTGTAAATCCAACAAGAAAGTTTTTTGGCAGTACAATTTACGTAAGTAATCATGCTTCTGCATTCATGGATCCAATGATTATTGCAGTATTAAGAAGGCCGATTGTTTTTTTCATGACGAGATCAGATATTTTCACAAAGTGGAATCACCCCTTTTTATCCAGTGCCCACATGATTCCAATTTACCGTCAACATGATGGTGGAAATGCCGCAGAAAAAAACAAAGCATCTTTTAGAAAAGCAACTGAGATATTAGAAAGCAACCGCAATTTGTTGATTTTTGGTGAGGGAATGACCGATGATGTCTTTGAAAGACGACTGAAGCCTTTAAAAAAAGGAGCGCTTAGAATTGGATTTACGGCGTTAGAATCCACAAATTGGGAGAAAAAAATACAAATAGTAGGCATCGGTTGCAATTACACCAATCCAAATGTCATGCGAAGTGACTTATTAATTTCAGAATCGAAACCGATTGTATTAAACGATTACCGTGAACAGTACGAGGAGAATC
>CANMFV010000010.1 GCA_947496835.1 Flavobacteriales bacterium
GTTAAGCGAAAAGCACTGGTAAAAACGGGGAAGACTGTTAATGACTCGTTAAATGTTCTGTAAGTCGACCATCCGCATGGCGATAAATGCTTTCAATACACGTTCTCCCACATTTGGAACATCAATATGTATCAAGTAAATACCTCCAGCAACGGGAATATCTGCATGATTGGTCAGTGTCCAATCTTGATAGGTCAAAGGATTATCCTTTTTAATGGTCTTCACTAATTTTCCACCGGTCGTGTAGATTTTTATGGTACAACGCTCAGGTAAATTTGTAATCTTTACCCGATTATCAAGTTTGTTCCGCTCGTATTCAGAAAATGCTAAATAAGGATTTGGCACCACATTAATCATCGCTAATGCTTCTTTCAATTGGTCTTTTGATCCAACTTTCGTCGCGATGTCATCCATAGACCAACCGTACATTGGTTTACCACCATTTTCTCCGGATCCAACAAAGTTTTTGTATTCTTTGTTGATGCGCAATTTGATTGTTACATCTGTAGAAAGTAGGCTTTGTCCAAAGTTCAACATTGGGTATGAAACCCATGTTAAACTACCGTACAATTGACGTTTTTCTGCACTTATTTCAGCGGCTGTTAGCGTAGTTGATTCTACATTTAACCATTTGTTGCGTAGGAAGTTTGTCCCTACATTTTCTCCTTCCGATGGAACATACGCAGGGAAGTCAAATCCATTGTTGAAGCCGTTGATGGTTTTCTGTTTGTAACTGAATACATACACTGCATGCATTCCACCCATCAATGGTGTTCCAACATTGCTTACTAATCGATCGGTTGGATTCCATTGCATATCTGCTCCGTTTTCTCCACCCAAGAACGAGTTCTCACCAAAGGCCATGTACAAACGCGCACCTGACTCCAAGTCAACCGCATACCCTGGGAACCAACCCATTCCTGTTGTTCCTGTTCCGTCTGGATTACCGTTTTTGTCCACACTTGGACTCTTGCGCATGGCTCCTGGAGCACATCCACCGATGTTCAGTCCTGCACTGCGACCAAGTTCAATAACTGGTACTCGTGTCCATTTGCTCTTGTCGCTAGTGATAATAATATTGACACTCGGTAAAAAGCTAATTGATGCGTATTGTTTTCCAAATGCAACATACGGCCCATAATAAGCAAGTGGCATATAATCAGCTTGGTGTCCAACCAAACGATGTGGGGCAATTGTTCCATCTAAGATACTTTCGTACGCTTGTTTTGGATCGGCACCATCTTCATCTGGATAGTTACATGGATTCAAGTATGTTGGTCCATCTGGCAAACACTCGTATCCTTGATCTCCCACTGTACTATTTGGCGCGTAATCACCTGAACGAACCCAGTTTGTTGGGAAGTACGAATCGTTATCTGAAACACCTGTTAACCATCGTTTCGAAGAATCGGCAAACTCAATTGACGACTCGATCATGTCTGTGGTTTTACCAGCTATGGTACCCGTTCCTCCTGGGAAGTAATATTTGTTTTGATAAATCTGAACAGAAATACCCCAATTTGGAACGATTTGTTCGTTGTCACTAGCAATTGTGTTTTCAGAACTTACCGAGTCGATTGGCGTTGCATCACCTTTGTTCGCATAGCGGTAAACGGTCCAACTTGCGGTGTCTGCACTATTTCCAGAAGAATTTGCGGTGAAGTCATTGAATTTACACTCAAAATATCCACTGGCAAGATTCAATGGATCTACCACTTTGATATTGATTGGACCACGACCGTAATCGTACGTTGGATTCTGCATGAAGCCTTGTTCCAAAATTGTTTTTTCGGATGCCGCTGTTAACTCCAATGAACGGTTTCCGTTTCCGTATCCATCTAAACGTGTAATAAGTGGAGAGGAACCGTAAGCAATCATTTGCGCCGTTCCGTCTGCTTCTGGCATTGGATTGTGTGGGACAGCAGATACAGGTTTAATTGCCGTTCCATCAAAACTAATACGGGATGAAATATAAGGCATTTTTTGTCCGTCTAATAAATCAGGGTCATTCGGGTTGTATTCCTTAAATTGGTTGTATGCATAAGCAACGGCCACATAATAATATGTTTTGTGGTTAACCAGTCGTCTTTCACCCTGTGCAAATGCATCTTCTTTCAATTGGAAAGTGTGTTGAATTCCAACATTTCCACCTTTCACTTTTTCTACCGGAATCGAGTATCCTAAGGCTTCATCATAAACGAAGTTGATGATTCTAGCAATGTTATTCTTTTTATCACACTGCGCAACCAAACGCGATTTGTCTGCATCAGCAATATCAGCGATTGATACTTCCGCATCCTTCAATTGGAAGATTTGGTATCCTTCAAAACGGTAGTAACGATCTACAGTTGGATCAGGAATATTCACTTCATCCATTTCCTCGTATGCTTCTTGGTAATTATTAGATGAAGATGGATTTTCCACCATTAAGATTAATTCATTCTCCAATTCTTGTATCGTTAATTTCGGTGCATCTGGAGGAGAAAGAATTTTAAAACATGCATCAAACAATGCTTGCGCTTTCGTGTCAGCACGTTTCATCGCATCAACAGATGCCATGAGTCCACCAGCAGAACTTCTACCGTAAACGATACCTACTGTAATGTTGTTTGTTGCTCCTGGGCGTAGTGTAAACGGTCCAGCAGACTGAACAAATCGTCTATCTCCTGGAGGGTTGTTACTTGTCGACTCGTCCCATCCATTTGGAAACTGACCAGACATGTCTTGACCACCTGTTGACCAATGAATTGGATCTGAAGTTCCAGGGAACATATAATCACTCAAAGCTGTTCCTTGTGCTCCTGTACCACCATAATACATCTCAGCGCCATTCGCCCATTTACCTTCCATGAATCGGTAGTATTCCGATGCGGGACCTGGGTCATTGTATGGATAAGCTGAAGTTGAAGTAAAATAGGTAAATCGACGCATTCCAAAACGCTCATTATCGATGATTCCATCAGAATAACCAATACCGATACCTTTGTAAACAATTCCACCATTTGCCAAGGCATCTACTACTGTAGGTACAATTTCTGTTTGCGTTACTTCATCATAATAAGGGCCGGGATTATCAATGCCATCAGCATCTTGGTAAGGACCTTCAAAGAAGTCACACCCGATAGCAGGAGGATTTTCGCCATAACCTAAACGTCCACCATCACTTTGGTCATTTAAATCACCATTGTACATGTAACCAAGTCCACGAGATACGTCACAACCAGCGTAGTCATCTGCGTAGTTTCCAAGATCGGCATCTAAGAATTGTGAAAAATAGGTGTTATAAAGCGTTTGTGTTCCACGGTTTATTAATTCGTAGTTATAGAATGTCATTCGGTTCACTTCATCGTTTGTCGCGAATGAGAACGCTTGAGCACGAATTTCCATTCCGATTGGATCTCCATTCGTTTCAGTGTGAATGTTTCCTTTGTCATTAAATACCCACCAGTGCGTTTCATCTCCGAATAACGAAACACGGCGATCAATACCACATTCGATGTCATCACGTCCAAGGATATCATCATACCAAGGATGGTCACCATTGTCTGGATTATAAGAACCATCACCATCGCGGTCATAGAATGGAGCTAACCAATAATCTTGTCCTCTTGAAACGTCACCATGAGCAGGCCATCCGTAAATTCTATTTAATTCATCATTTGTCAAAGTTTGAACATCGTCACAGCCTTCTGTGACAATTCCTTGTGAACATTCCCACCAAACATTGAAGCGAATAACTTCCGCTTTACGAATCGTGTAAAATTTGTCGTACGCGATACATTGGTCCGGATCAATATTTGCCTCTCCGAAATCTCTGGTGAAATTAGCGCCAATTGGACCACTGCCTGGATTTCCTGAGCCAGTACCTGGGTTTACAGTTAATGGACCAGGCCAGAAATCATTTCCGCTACGAAAACGTAAAGCGGCTAATTTCAACTGTCCATTCACATCAGTTCCTCCCATCCACAAGGCACCTGCAAAAATCGCATAGCGCTTACTGTTTTTTGGGACTTCGTAAGCAGCTACACCAGCAGCACGGTTTTGGAACATACTTCCTCCTTGTTCAATTAACGCTCTAACGTCATTGAACTCCATGTATAGTTTTGCTGTCGCTGGACTACAATTGGCTCCTTTAGTTGTTGGAGTAGGCTTAGCTGATTTGTCATTAGGACCTAGATAAGCGAGTGCGTTAAACACTACAGTAACCCCAAAAAACGTTGCAAGTAATTGCTTTTTCATATCTCTACGTTTATTGCTTTCTTAAAAATCAAATTTAACTCCTAAACGAATTGTTCTCGGAGAACTAATATTAAATGGATTTTGAATCTTCATCATGTAATAGTCACGGAAAGATTGCTCATCAGTTTGGTTTTGAATAGATGTTTGACTAGATGCTGCCGCAAGGTAACCATCATCATCCCAGTTTCCAGTTGCACGGTATACATTCAAACGGTTAAATTGATTGAACATGTTCGTTACTCGTACATAAACATTTAAGAAAGCTACTTTTTTCTTATTGTCTTTATTTCCGTACTGCAAATTAAATGTTTTATCAAACTGCATATCCAAACGGTATGACCAAGGTAATCTTGAACCGTTCAATGTTCCATTGATTCCTGCTGCTAGGTTACCAATCCCCTCATCCGTAATAAACGTTTGAGAAGAGTATGGATTTCCTGAATAGAAGTTTGAGAAAATATTCAAACCTGCATTCTCTAGGAATTTAGACTTGCCAATGATTGGTCCGTTGTAATCTTTACCTTCACCATAACGGTAATCGAACGATACTGCAAATGCATGACGTTGGTCGTAACTATAAGGGAAGATATTTCTCAAGTTAGGAAGTCCAGCATTCACTAATGCGCCCATGGATGTCGCGTCTGAACCTGTTCCATCCGCGAACTGCAGCGTGTAGTTAGCTGTCATACGGATGTTTCCTGTTTGTCTTAAATCGTAAGCTATTGTCATACCTTTAACTGTTCCAAAATCTCTGTTTCCGTAAGTTTTGTATGTTGCTGGATAAGCCTGGAAGATGTTCACCAACTGTACATTATTACGCTGCTCTCTGTAGAACGCAGAAATCTTTACCGAGGAGGTGCGCGTTAATACCTGTTGGAATCCTAACTCATAATCAACCGTTTTCTCTGGCTTCAAGTTAGAGTTACTGATAACATTATTTCTCGATTGGATGTATTGGTATTCGTATGGATCAAAACGGTAACCAGAAGTCGGGCGTTTCGTCAAGATGTCATAGTGGGCAAAGAATGAAGCCTCCTCTGAAATTGGGAAAGAGAATGCCACACGAGGCATAATGTTCACTTGCGCTTTATAATCTGTAAAGGCATCAGCAGAAGGTGTTTCCAATGATGGATCTTGCAACCAAGGAGCAATTCCATTTGGACCTTCAACCAATTTAGGATCTTCAATTGGTGTACCAGCAGAATTGTACCAATTCATTCCCGTTCTAAATCCTTTAATTTCGGTAGGATTCTGAACATCATTCACGTAAACGATGTTATCATCAGCCATACCCTCAGGTAAATTTACCCAAGCATATTGGTTTGGATCGCTTTCTTTCAATTCACGAACTTCTTTTACTGTTTTTGCATTGTAGAATAAATACTGATCTTTCAATACTGGTTGGTTTGCATCGAATACATCTACACGAACGCCGACATTGAATACGATGTCATTGAAGGCAAATTTATCCATAATATATCCTGCAATATAAATTGGCTGGAATGCACCAACAAATCTTTTGTAGTTACCGTTTTCATCGTACTCATTAAAGTATTTATTGATGTCCGTATTCCCTTTCACTTTCTTACCGGTATGATCAAAACCATAGTACGATACATAAGAGTTTCCACTATTCAATAATTCATCCGGAGAGAACATATCATATTGGAAAAGATTTGGATCATATTGGTCGATATCAATAAAGTCGTCACCTGAAGCACTCAATCCAAGTTTGTTACGAAGGTTATAGTCAAAGAATGACTGGTTGTCATTATTTAATTGTCCACCGAATTCACCTGTTCCACTTGTATTCGCATACCCTGAATTTAAACGTTCATAGGTAATTGCTTTAAATGAACCTGAATCAGAAACAACGCCACTATTCAAGTCTAATTCTCTAATGTGGAAATTCGTTAATTGACGAGCAATGTTCCAGATTCCAGTTGGACCAAAGTCACCACTTGACCAACCACGATCAACACGTTGTTCATATTCAAATCCTAATGAGATACTGTGATCTCCGATGATGACAGACCCTGCACCGGTTACACGGAATTGGTCATTTTCAAATTTACCGAATCCATTGTAAGGCGCTCCGATATTGCTCCAAATACCATAAACGCTTTGAGGTGCATCACCATTACGAAGTGCATTTCCTTGGTTAATTTGAGTTAAGTTCTCGTAGTGACCAAAAGGTGACCCTTCATAGATGTCATAGTATTGTGTTGTAATAGCAGCCAATGCCGCATTTGTTTCTGACGGAGTAAAATCAACCTGTACATCCTTGAATCCATCGTGTACGTACATTTGTGTTGCGTCGTTGAATGTGTAAGAAGGTCTACGTGTTGTAACGAATTTACCAACGTACCCATAGTTAAACAAATTATATTTATGTTTTGGGTCATAGGATTCGCTGAACGATTTTGAGTAATCCACCATCAAACTGTATAGTGCTGATTTGATTTTAGAACTACTTCCTTCACGCTCGTTGTTAAAGCGCTGTGTTAAACGTCCAAATAAACGATAATCAAAAGATTTGTTGAAACCAAAGTTCGAGAAATTTAAAAGCGAATTTCCGTATGAGTAGCTATTTCCTGTACTGTAGTTCATTGAAGCACCAAATTGAAGATTCACAGATGGACCTGTATTCACGTCTATTTTAGCTTGACCGGAATATACCGTGTTTCTCGCATTCATTCTCCAAGCTGTTTTTTCGAAATCACTTTCGCGTAAGAATAATGAATTATGGAAGGTTCCAAATCCAGTAGAGTTTGGTCTTAATGGATTTGCCAATAGTTCATCGCGTACATCTTTCTTTATTCGGTAACTACCACCTGCAAGAGGACGGCTATCCAATTGATCAGTTAAGTTAGCAGAAACTAAGAATCCTAATTTCGGTTTTGTTTTTTTTCCTGTTGAATCACGTTGCATCCAAAGCGGACCAGACAACATTCCTTCTACAAGGTTGTATCCGAACTTATCTAAACCAAATACTTTTCCATCATAACCATCCGGATCAGCTCCTTTAAAGTATATACCAGAAGAAACACCTTCAATTGAACCGAAATATATAGCAGATGGCCCACGTGTTGTAATGGAGATAATCCCTCCGGTTACATCACCATAGTTAGCTGGAACACCACCGGTAATGACAGAAACTTCTTCTAAAGCTGATTTAGGTAGGTTAGCAGAACCACGCACTTTAATACCATCAATATAGTAATATGTACCATCTGAACGCGAACCACGAACCGAAATAGCTCCAGATCCTTCATTTGAATTCACACCTCCAACAGATCTTGCGACTCCTTCCGCAGAACGAACAGGCATTCTATTAATGTCTTCACGAGTAACGGTTGCACCAGAGGCACCACCATTTTTATCAATTAAAGGGACTTTATAAATGACAACCTTAACTTCTTGCTCGTCTTTTACTTTTTTCGCGAGAGTCAAATTATCGAGAAAGGTAATTCGATCTGGAGAGATGGCAACGCCTGTCATGACGGACATGTTGTAACCTGAAATGGCATTTGAAAAATGCAAATCATATGTTCCCGGAGGAATACCATTGACTTGAAATTTACCCTGAGCATCTGTAGTGGCTCCACTTTTAATTTGGTCTCCCTGTTTTAAAAGAACCTTTGAAAGCTCAATTGGAAGTCCAGTTGATTCATCCTTGATTGTCCCTTTTAGGGTACCAAGACCCGATTGAGAAAATGCATAAGTACCTGCAAACAGGACGCTTAATACTAATAACTTCAGTTTACCCACCATAAGAATGCGTATAAATTTTACTATATCTCGTTTTTTAAAGATTGTAAATATATAGAAATCCATATTCATTCCCTCACAAATTTGAAAAAATATATATGAAAATTATTATGCAACTTTGCAGTATAAGTGTGAACTAACTGTTAATTAATTGATAAATGTCCGAATCGATTCATAGATTTTTTTTATCCTGTCAATTGAGCTTAGTTGCCGTGGAGCGAAAAAAAACGCTTGAAGCATATTTAAATGAGGAATTATTCCCTGAAGAAAGGGAACAATTAAAAACTTTAAATCATGAAGCTAGAAAAATCGAGTTTTTAGGTGTTCGTCGCTTGAGAAATGAAATGAATTTAATTTCTCCTATTGATTATACTATAACAAGAAGACCATTTCTCGGAATCCAATTAGACACCTTTATTTCCATCAGTCACTCCAAAAATTATTGTGCACTTGGAGTTAGTTCAAATGAAATCGGAATTGACATTGAGGAAATAAATCCACGGATTGAGCGTATCGCCGAACGCTTTGTAAACATTGACGAAAAGCAGTTCGTAAGCGAGGAGTATATACTTGATTTGACAAAACTATGGACGATGAAAGAAGCCATGTTCAAATTAAATAATAGAACGGGTATAGAATTTAAATCTGAATTAATCATCGAGGAAAAGTACGGTGAGAACTATTTCGGCAAAATGTTAAACGAAAATGGTTGGAGGCGTGTGAAATTGGAGTGTTTTCAACAAAGTGAGTTAGTGATTTCGGTCTGTCAATATGATTAATTTACTAAATTAAAAACTTGCTTTCAGGCTTAAATCGAGTCCATTCACCGAATGAGTTAAAGCGCCCATAGAAATAAATTGAACGCCTGTTTCGGCATAAGGACGAATGTTGTCAATTGTAATTCCTCCCGAGGCTTCTGTTTCATATACGTTAGGAATTATCGCTAAGGCCTCTTTCAGTTTTTCAGGTGTAAAATTATCTAGCATTATACGGTCTACCCCCCCAACCTCTAGAACCTCATGTAATTCATCCAAACTTCGTACCTCAATTTCAATTTTTAGTGTTCGATTTGTTTTACTTAAGTATTCTTTGGTTTTCTCGATTGCATTTTTAATTCCTCCAGCATAATCAATGTGGTTATCTTTCAGCATAATCATGTCGTAAAGGCCAAAGCGATGGTTTTTGCCACCTCCAATTTTGACCGCCCATTTTTCTAAGAAACGCATGCCAGGTGTTGTTTTCCTAGTGTCTAATAACTTTGTCTTACACCCTTCGATCACACGAAGAACATTTGCTGTTTGCGTGGCAATACCGCTCATTCGCTGCATGCAATTAAGTACCAGTCTTTCAGAAGTTAAGATAGACTGTGATGAGCCAGAAACTTGAAAGACAATATCTCCTATTTCAATTTTATCTCCGTCTTTTTTATAAAAAACAATGTCGAGGGTTGGATCCACAATTTCAAAAATTCTTTTTGCCACCTCGAGTCCAGCAATTACGCCATTTTCTTTTACCAGCAACCTCGCTTTTCCTTTAGCATCAGCAGGAATACAAGCAAGTGTCGAGTGATCTCCGTCACCGATATCCTCCTGTAAAGATTTTCGTATGAATTCATCTAACATAGAACAAAGATAACATAGCTCGTGTTCTTGTGAAACTTTGTGATTAATTTTATCCGATGAATACGCATTCCCAACTTGTCTTAGAGAAAATCAAGGTGCTTCCAACAGATGCTGGTGTGTATCAATTCTTTGATTCAAAAGGTGTGATTATTTATGTCGGAAAGGCAAAGAATTTAACTAAACGCGTTCACTCCTATTTTAAGGCAAATATTTCGGATGGAAAGACGCGTGCTTTGGTGAATAACATCGCAGACATTAAGTTTACGGTCGTTTCTTCGGAGTTGGATGCCTTGCTATTAGAAAACAACCTCATCAAATCTTATCGTCCGCGATACAATATTTTACTAAAAGACGATAAAACCTATCCATGGATTGTCGTGAAAAACGAACCTTTTCCAAGGGTGTTTAGCACAAGACGAAAAATCAAAGATGGATCACGGTATTTTGGACCCTATCCAAATGGTCGCGTGATGCAAACTTTATTGCAATTAATCCGTGAATTGTTTACTCTTCGAACGTGCGCGCTTGACTTGGAGAATGAAAAAATCGATCAACAAAAATACAAGGTCTGTTTAGAGTATCACATTGGAAAATGCGCTGCCCCTTGCGTGGGATTTCAATCAAAAGATGCCTACGATAATATGGTGAATTCCATCGAGTTGTTATTACAGGGAAAAACATATGCGCTTTGTTTAAGCTTGAAGAAAACCATGTTTGAATTAGCTGAGAAATATGATTTTGAAGGAGCTCAAAAAGTCAAAGAAATACTGGAGCAAATAGAAAAATATCAATCAAAATCCATGATTGTTTCTCACACCTTAAATGAAGTGGATGTGCTCACCTATGAATTGGATGAAGAATTTTTATTTTTCAACTTTATGGTTATTCGAGATGGAGCGATTGTGCATACATACACCTCTCATTTGGAATTGAAATTGTCTGAAAATATCACCTATGTTTTTACCTATGTTTTGCCTCAACTACGGATGAAGTTTGAAAGCACGTCAAAAGAAGTTTTGGTATTGGACAAAGTTGAATCTATTTTTCCCGACTTCCATTTCCATTGTCCGCAAATTGGTGAAAAGAAAAAGTTGCTTGAACTATCGTTGCACAATGTAAAACACTACCGTTTACAATTGAAAAAAAGGGAAATGAACCGGGTTTCGGAGCATGGTGGAATTGACGCTTTACTTGAATTACAACAATCACTCTCGTTAACAGCATTACCGGATCACATTGAATGTTTCGATAATTCCAATTTACAGGGAACAAATGCCGTATCTTCCTGTGTTGTTTTCAAAAAAGGTATTCCAAGTAAAAATGATTACCGTCATTTCAACGTGAAGACTGTTGTTGGTCCGGATGACTTTAGTACGATGAAAGAGGTTGTTTTCAGGCGATACAGGCGCTTATTAGACGAAGGGGCTCCTCTTCCGCAGTTGATCATCATCGACGGTGGTAAAGGACAGTTAAGTGCCGCAATGGAATCTATCCAGGAATTAGGAATTTCGGATGAAGTAAGTGTGTTTGGATTGGCAAAACGCATGGAAGAGCTATTTCGACCAAATCATTCAAAGTCGATTGTATTAGACAGACGATCGAAAGGACTGAAGTTAGTACAACACATGAGGGATGAAGCCCATCGTTTTGGCATCACGCATCACCGCAATAAACGCAGTAAAAATTCTTTTCAAACCGAATTAGCAGAAATTAAAGGTATTGGAGAAAAAACATGGACACTTTTACTTCAGGAATACAAGTCTGTAGAAAAAGTCAAAGAATGTTCCCAAGAAGAATTAACAAAAAAAATAGGACAAGCAAAAGCGCTTGTCCTATTTCAATATTTTCAATCGAAGTAATTACTTCACAATAAACGGAAGTGTTTTTTGTCCGTTTGAAGTTACAATACGTAACTGATACATTCCCGCCGCTAACTCTTGTGTATTCATCATAACAAGGTTTTTGCCTTCCTTCGCTTTCACCAAATGTTTTTGAATGATTTTACCTGAAAGGTCCACCATCAAAATAGTTAAGTCATCCGTATTTGGTAGATCAAAAGAAACGTTCAATTCATCGTCCGCTGGATTAGGGTACATTTCTAGGTGTGAAATTGATGAATACTCTACAACACCTGTTACGACTTCATTAGAAGGACTACCGTTGTATATATTGATGTCGTCCAAGTAAATGTTGTTTCCTCCTTCTCCTTCAAATTTGAAAAGCACACGGAATTTATCTGTAAAATAACTACTTGTGACGTTCGTCATGTGCACGGTAACCCAATCCGTCTGGGAAGTCGGTTTCCAAGATGTTGTGGATGTCAATGTTGAAAGTTGATTTCCTTGAATTGTTTTACGTTGAATCCAATCAGCACCGCAATCACTTGAAATAAACACTTTCAAATATTCATAATTAGCAGCCAATACTTTTCGGTATGCATAACGGAAACTTAATGTGACCGCTCCTGTTGACGGCACCGTTGATAAATCGATTTGAGAAGAGATCAACTCATCAATATTCGCGGTTCCTTGTCCAAAATTCATCAGTTTTGCACATTTCGCACCAGAGTAACCAGTAGTTGGCTCGATAGTCCATGCGTTGTTAGCCGACGATGAAAACACATCCCATTCTTGGATATTCGATAAACTTGAATAATTCTCAAATCCCTCCCAAAATGGTAAAGAAGCAGATGTATTTAACACGCGAATAAAATTGTTTTTGATTTCACTATCAGACAGGGTTCCATCAGATGAAGTTAACTGCACTGTGTAAAGTCCAGGCGTATCAAAAACGACAGATGGATTCTGACTCGTTGCTGTCGTTCCATTTGAATAAGACCAACCTGAAGAAGGAGTAATTGACCAAGTCCAAGAATTTGCCACATTGTAAGAATCATCCGTAAATGCGATTTCATCTCCATTACAAATAGTTGTTTTGTCTGCCGTAAATTCTGCTTTGCACAAATACAGAACGCCATTTGCTCCTACAGCATTAAGATTCGCTGTAGTCCATAGATTCGCACGACCGGTATTTGTTGATTGCAATGCTGTTCTCATTCGGGTCCGTTGTCCTTGCGTAAACATTTTAGAGCAATAAGAATAATCCATGTAATTTTCTACATTATCACGGATATCGAATCCCCAATAAGCGTTGTCGTTATTACAGGTATTTGAGTTCAGCAAACATGCTGAAACACCAATACACGTTGGAGTGTCTTGTACTTGATCTCCATTTCCAGAGCAACTTGTAGCAGTTCCAGGATTATTATTTGATCCCCACGTATGAGAAAGATTTAGCCAATGTCCTACTTCATGCGTTAATGTTCGACTTGAACCGATTCCGCTTGTACCGATAGATCCAACATAATCATGTAGCACCCAAATACCGTTAGTCATTTGGTTCGCACCCCAACCAGACGGATTGTACGTATATCCAGCAGCTCCACCAATTTCTCCACAAATAAATATATTCATGTACTTATTTCCTGGCCATTGTCCTTGATACACATCATTTCCAGCAACAATAGCATCTACTTGGTTTCCGCCATCGCTTCCATCGTAACTAATTGTATTGTAAGTTCTCGTTATTCCTTTAAAGCAATTTCCATTTGGTGCTTTGGTCGCTAAAACAAATTCGATTTCGATATCAGCGGGCATGCCCGCAAAATCTGGATGAACATTCGCAGTATCCGCATTTAGTTTTCTGTAATCTCTATTTAAAAGAGCAAGTGCATCCAATATTTGTTCGTCCGAAATATTTTCTACTCCATTCATGTGTAAAACGTGGAATACAACTGGAATTTTATAGACTGTTGCTTTTTCAGAACCGCCTTTTTTTAAAAGCATTTCAAATTCTGCATCATCCAATTCTTTGGCTTTCACGTA
>CANMFV010000011.1 GCA_947496835.1 Flavobacteriales bacterium
GAATTCAATACTTTGGCGAAATACTCTGGATACCCATTTTTCCACCAACCTACGCGTGTTTTATCTGGATAATAAACTCCTCCAACATAGCTTCCTTGCAGGGAATCACCAGTATAGTGTTCTTCAAAATTAGCACGTTGTCCAAAGGAACCATTACCAATACTAAAGATACTTTCCGCTTGTTTTTGTTTGCTGGAATCAAACTTATTTTCAATTATTTTCCAAGCATCTATTTCAAACAAATTACGCATACGCTTCTAAACTAAACTCTGTTAAATCATTAAAATATGTGTCCGCCATTTTAGCGATGTTTGGATTTCCAACCGCTATTGCGATGAATCCACCTGCTTTTGCAGCAGTAATTCCGCTTGCAGCATCTTCAAAAACAATGCATTCGGATGGAGAAAGTCCAAGAGCTAAGGCACCATTCAAAAAAACTTCTGGATGAGGCTTTGGAAATTCCACTCCATTTCCATCAATTACGACATCAAATAGGTGATCAATCTTCAATAACTTGAGAATAAAATTGGCATTCTTGCTAGAAGAACCGATTCCTAATCTAATGCCTTTTTCTTTCGATTCGTTTAACAAATCAAGTACGCCTGGAAGAAGATCTGTTTGGTTCAATTCCTGAATGGAATCTACATAAAAGTCATTTTTGCTTTTCAACAAAGCATCAAATTCTTCACTTGCAATGGTTTTCGATCCAAGTTCCAGAATTTTCTTCAAGGAATCTGCACGACTAACACCTTTAAGTAGTTCGTTGTGTTCTTCTTCAAAGTCAATTCCCAAGGAATTTGCCGTTCGTTTCCAAGCGATAAAATGGTTGTGTTCTGTTGTAACAATCACTCCATCTAAGTCAAATATCAAACCTTTAATCATGTTAAGCTACCTTTTCCTCTTTGATTCGCAAGGTTAAAATCCCTGCTAAAATCAACAAACATCCACCAATGGTTACGGCTGCTATGCGCGAACCATCCAATACATTTTCCATCACTTTGCCGAAGAATAATGATGCAATGATTTCAGGTAATACAATGAAGAAATTGAAAATACCCATATAAATACCAATCTTATTTTCTGGTAGACAATCAGCAAGTAAAGCATATGGCATGGAAAGAATACTACACCAAGCTATTCCAACAAGACCCATTATAATGAATAATCCGTAACTCGAATCTGAACCATGAATCAGGTTTATTGAAATCAATCCTAGTCCACCTATCATTAAACAAATAAAATGCGTCCATTTTTTCCCAAACTTACCTGCTAAAAAAGGCAGCGCCAAGGCGAACAAAAATGTAACAATGTTCTCAAATGAATAGGTTAAACCCGCAAAGTTTTGTCCGTCTGAATATGCTTTTGATCCTGCTTCACCACCAAAAATATCATTGGCAACAGTTGGTGTATAGTAAAACCACATGAGGAATAAACCTGGCCACGTAACAAATTGAACCAATGCTATCTGTTTCATGCGTTTCGGCATGTGGGTAATGGCGTATAAAATCTCATTTACTCCACTTGACAATCCTTTCTTCTCTGCTTTTTTTTCTGTTAATTCCTCTTCAGTCGGTGGATATTCTTTAGTGGTAAACACGGTATAAAGAACTGCTCCAAGAAATGCAACTCCGCCTAGGTAGAATGACCATTTTACATTGTCAGCCACTTGTCCATGTGCTGCAGTTGAATTCACATTGAACCAATGTGTGAAAATCCACGGTAAAGCACTTGCAATTGTTGCTCCTACTCCGATGAAAAAACTTTGCATGGAGAAGCCAACAGTACGCTGTTTTTCCGGTAGTTTATCTGCCACAAATGCTCGAAAAGGCTCCATACTGATGTTAATCGAAGAATCCAAGACCCATAATAAACCTGCAGCCATCCACAAAGCAGATGCATTTGGCATAATGAATAAACACAAGGAACTTAGAATGGCGCCTATTAAGAAAAATGGACGTCGTCTACCGAGAATAGGGTGCCACGTGCGGTCACTCAAGTATCCAATTACAGGTTGAACAAGTAGTCCTGTTAAGGGCGCTGCGAGCCATAATGCTGGAATATCCTCTGGTTTCGCACCTAAATTTTCATAGATGGAACTCATATTCGCCATTTGGAGTCCCCAACCGAATTGGATTCCCATAAACCCGAAACTCATGTTCCAAATTTGCCAAAAAGATAAGTTTGGTTTCGTACTAGTCATGGTTTAGTCTTTTAGTACAGTTCTTACTTATAAAAAACTTGGTAACCCCAAGGGGCCAAAGAAATTTTACTTGTTCCACCGAATGTTTTTTTCTTACCTGAGAAAAGCTCTGTGTATTCTCCAGACATTGCCGAAGAATTGAAAGAAACCTCTGCTTTTTTGTTGGATAAATTTAATACCGTTATCACTTGCTGCGTATCGTACTCACGTATGTACACCAGGTGCTCTTTTGAATTTTGAGTAGCAATAAATTGAGCCGGAGAGGTTCCTTCTCTCACCCACAAGGCTTGATTCCTTTTGTGAAGGTTCAATAATTTCGTGTAGAAAGAAACCAAATCCATTTTTTTCCAATCGATGCTGTCCTTATCAAAAAACTTCAATCGTCGATCTAGCGATGTTTCTTGACCGTTGTAAACCAATGGCATTCCTTCAATTGTAAATGCTAAAACAGCCATCGCCAATCGCGCATCTCCCATTCGTTCCATCTCTGTTCCATTCCATGAGTTCTCATCATGATTCGACGTAAAATTCATTCGGAAAGCTGAACTAGGATATTTATTCAGTTGAACATATTCTTGAATTGCTGTAGCATCCTTTTTACCTTGAGCAACATCGTTCATAATGTGGTGAAAATTCCATCCGTAGGTCATTTCAAAAGCTTTGTGCAATGGAACTTCTTCTGCTTCAGCAAGCATAAAAATCGGCTTAACAGCTTGTAATTCTGTTCGTGCTTCCATCCAAAAATCCATCGGTACCCATCCTGCGACATCGCAACGGAATCCATCAATATCCGCTTCTGTTAACCAGTATTTCATAGAACTAATCATTTCCATGCGCATTGCGGGATTTTCATAATTCAAATCTGCAACATCCCACCAATCTGTTCCAATAGTTGGCTGAACATTTCCTGTTGAATCCAATGTGTACCAATCTAAATTTCCTTGATCAGTTATCCATACATTATCTGGTGAGGAATGATTTGCAACCCAATCAATAATAACGCGCATGTTTAATTTATGAGCCTCTTTTACCAGGGATTTAAAATCATCCATCGTTCCAAATTCACTGTTTACTGCTTTGTAATCTTGAACGGCATAGTAACTCCCTAAAGATCCTTTACGGTTTTTCACTCCAATTGGGTGAATCGGCATTAACCAAATGATTTCAACTCCCATTTCTCTTAATCGAGGTAATTGTCTCGTAACTTCTGAAAAAGTTCCTTGATTTGAAAACTGACGCACATTGACTTCATAAATCGTAGCATTTTGAGCCCAGTCAGGGGTGCTTAGTTGAGCAACAACTGATACACTTACAAAAGCGAAAGCTGCAAATAAAATAGATTTTAACATGTCTTAACGGTTTGTTTATTTAAAATATAGTTCAGGTGATAATTTACGAGTCCAATTACCGGTTTTTGAATAATTGACGTAACTGTCACTCCCAATTCCCCAGCTGCTTTATTCAATTCTGACTCAAATATTTTGGAAAGAGATCCAACAAAATGAACTTCCGTATTTTGGAAGTTTTCGTAACAACACACATGCACTTCTATGAATCTTTTAAATCCAGCATAAACCATTTCACTAAAGAAAGGCTCGTCTTTATGTTTGGCAATGAAAGGCATAAATGAAGCGATATATACATTGGCATTCGGCTCACGGTAAACATTATTGACAATCTGATCCTTGTCTAATTTATAGGTAGCAATAAAATCCGCTTCAACATGTGCAGGAAGTTTGTGGTAAAGGAAATTACTTAATAATTGTTTCCCGAAATAACTACCACTTCCTTCATCACCGAGAATGTAACCTAATGCCGGTACAACCTCACTCAATTCTTCCCCGTCAAATAAACAAGAATTTGAACCTGTACCAATAATACATGAAATAGCAGGACTACCTGAATATGTTGCATATGCACATGCGAGCAAATCGTGATCTACTACAACTTCTGCATTTTTAAAAATTCTTTTGAGTCCAATTTCTACAATTTGATTCATTTCATCACTTGAACAACCAGCACCGTAAAAATAAACCCCACATACCTCATCTGCTATAGCGAGGATATCTACTTGCTTCTTTAATTCCGTTTCAATCAAATCAGATGAGTGAAAATATGGATTAAAGCCCATTGTTGAATAAAAACTTTGGTTATTTTTGCTATCAACTAATACCCAATCGCTTTTTGTTGAACCACTTTCTACTATAAAATACATATCTCTAAAATGATAATTTGAGTCTTTGTGTCATTTTTACACTATCCAAATATATATATAATCCTTCATTCGTGCATAATAATCTAAAAAAAATCGGTTCAGAATTAAATCCAAACGTATCTGTTGACTGTGTTATTTTTGGTTTTGATTTAGAAAAATTAACCGTACTTGTCATCGACCGAGGTGAAATTTCAGCTGAAAATGGTCCGCGATTAGCATTGCCAGGAAACCTCATCTACGACAACGAAAATTTAGACCAAGCAGCAAATCGCGTTTTGGATGAATTGACTGGAATTAAAGACATTTATTTAGAACAAGTTGGTGCTTTCGGGGACCCATTTCGCATACACAAAGAATCCGACCGCGAATGGCTAAAGTCCATTCGTGCACAACCGGACGCAAGAGTTATTACGGTTGCATATTTTTCATTGGTCAAAATAGAAGATTATCAACCTCATCCATCTTCATTTGCTAAAAATGCTGAATGGACACCTGTGAATGAATTAAGTGAATTGGCATTTGATCATTTCGAAATTCTTCAAGCAGCCAAAGAAAAATTGAAGCAAAAAATTAAAATTCAACCAATCGGATTCAATTTATTACCTGAAAAATTTACCTTGAGTCAATTGCACCGTCTGTACGAGAGTATTTTAGATAAGCCTTTGGATAAGCGAAATTTCAGACGGAAAATTCAAAAGTTAAATATCCTATCCAATCTCAAGGAAAAGCAACGTGGCGTTCCGCACAAACCTTCATCGTTGTATGAATTTAACGAGGAAAAATACCAAGAACTCACACAAATGGGATTCGATAATTTCGGATTCTAATTTTACTTTTTTTCTTCTTGCCAATAATTTTGTATGTTTACTCGTTATGAGGTTGCAGTTTTTTTTTTAAGAACTGTAACTTTTGATAAGTTCAATTTGTTTTAACTGTAACACTGCAATTTTGACTAACGCCGAATACAACCATTCCGTTGAACACGTGAGCGATTCTTTGTATCGCTTTGCTGTTCATTTTCTGAAGGATTCAGAAGAAGCAAGGGATGTTGTGCAGGATGCGTTTGAGAAGTTGTGGTTAAATAGAGAAAAAGTAGAGCGGGAAAAGGTGAAATCCTGGCTTTTTACGTGTGTTCACAATGCGATGTTGAATCAAGTTTCACGTAAGAAAATGCAAATTACACACTTGGATTCGTTAGGTAAATCTGATTTTCAACAACCAGACCTTGCCTTTGAATCTAAACAAGTTGTTGATTTGATGGTCGAATCCCTTCCTCCTTTGCAGAAAAGCATTCTCTTGTTGCGCGATTTAGAGGGATACACGTATGATGAAATTGGAGACATGTTGTCCATTTCCTCTGCACAAGTCAAAGTATATCTTTTTAGAGCGCGGATAAAATTAAAAAAACAGTTAAAAGGAATTTTTGTACTTGCCTAATGCAACCGACACACGAAAACATTGATCGCTGGCTATTTGATTACACGGAAGGAAACCTATCCGCTGATCAAGAACAGCAATTAGAGTCCTTTCTGATGGAGCATCCAGAATTGGAAATGGACGCTGACGCTTGGGATTTAGCAAAAGTATCGTTTACCCCAATGGTTTTTGATAATAAGTCATCTCTATACAGAAAACGGTCCTACAAACCCGTTTTGGTATTGTTCAGCGTTATCCTATTATTACTATCCGGACTTGCATTCTTCCAAGATTCACACAAAGAAACCGCTCAAGCATCTGTGCATAAAGCTGAATTATCTCAAAAAGGCAACAAAAACACAAGAGCATTATTAGGTAAACAAAAATCGAATAATGATCAGTCTTCTTCACTTGTTGAAGGATTACACATCTCCACTCCTGTTTCTTCTCCTGTTGAAACAACACGGAACAAGACTGGTCAAATTTCAAATAACATAAGTAAAGTTCAAGATAACACTAGTTACTCTACAGTTACAGCATCTAAATTGAATGAGGAAATCTCCACATCAATCGAACTTATACCTTCACTAGAAAACAATCAGGAAATAGAAGGCCATTTGAACACAATTCCACTTAAAAACATGTTCATTAGCGGTTACCGAACCAAGTTAAAAAGCGAGGAGCTAGAATTAAAAAGCGAACCCACTTCAATTGAATTTAGTTTAGGAAAGCTCAATTTATTGCGAAAAATGGATCAATTCCTTTCTAAAGAAATTGGGTTAAGTAACAACCAGAATTATGACTATACCGTTTCTGCTCAAAGCAACCTCGATTTAAACTTTAGTTCCGTTGGAACAACATCACAAACTCGTTTTCAACTAATGAGTTCTTTGAGATCTATGGACAATCCAACACAGTTAAAAATGACGAATCAGGTTTCTATTGATGCCTATTCTCGTAAAATTCGTTCTGGATTTGGAATTCAAGCAAATTATGAATTGTTTGGAGAGGGATTAATTAAAACGAGTCAAGTTGGAATTATTTTCTCACCTAAAATTGCTTTGTCACGAAAAATTTCTCTCGAACCTGCCATTCGATTTAAAATGGGAACACATGGATTAGACGAAACTAAACTATCCACCGCAAATTTAGTAGAGCAAAACATTGGTCAAGTCAATCAATTTCAATTTGATCCGAATCTTGCCATTGGAAAAACTCTTTGGTACAGAGATTTAGATGCAGGATTGACGATTCAAACTCCACTTTTCTTTTTAAGCACCCAATTAAATAATATCTTCCAACACAATGAAAACATTTACTCAAACGATGGAAGTACCATGCGTACATCGACTGTTTGGAACATCATTACAGGAACACAATATGCTTCGAGAAATGAAAAAATGATCTTTTCTCCTTATGCGATATACCAACAAACGAATTACCAGCAACAGATTTTCGGTGGATTCACCTTTAAAGCGGGAAAGGCACAAGTTGGAATGTCCTACGGGAATTTATCCACTGGAAGTCTTTCACTTGGATTTATTGGAGACAACTTTGCTTTAATCGGACAGTCAAGCTACAGTACATTATCAAGTACAGAGTTTAGAACTTTTACACATCAATTAACCTTACGTATTCATTCGTCAGTGAGCAAAAAAGCCCGCAGATACATTAGCCTCTAACTACTATGAACTTAAAACGCCTCCTACTACTTGGTCTTTTTTACATAAGTTTTCATTCCGTTGCTCAAGACCCAACTTTTACACAGTTCTATTCCAATCCAGTTTACCTTAATCCTGCTTTAGCCGGATCTAGTGGATGCCCCAGAATTGCCTTGAATTACCGAAATCAATGGCCGCAATTAACAGGGAACTTTGTGACTTATGCTGCTGCCTATGATACGTATGCTAAAAATGTTTCTGGTGGCGTTGGAATCATGGCGATGCATGACCAACAGGGACAAGGGACAATTCAAACATCGATGGTCGCTGGAACATACTCATATTATTTGAAAGTCAACCGTAAATTCCGCGTTATGATTGGTGCACAAGCGGCGTATTTCCAAAAGTATTTGGATTGGAGTAAATTGACATTTGGAGACATGATTGACCCAAGAAGAGGATTCATTTACCAAACGGGTGATGTTCCCAGAGGAAATGGGTCACATGGTTTCTTTGACGTTTCCGCTGGATTAGTTGGCTTTACTAAAAACTTTTATTTTGGCCTTGCTACTCACCATTTAAATCGTCCAGACGAATCAATGATTTTAGGAGATTCTAAATTACCTATTCGCTTTACAGGACACATGGGAGCAACAATTTCACTTGGTCAACGAGGGCGTTTTTCAAGCAACACAGCACTCATGCCAAATATCATTTACCAATACCAAAATGGATTTCAACAACTCAACATTGGAGCTTATTTAAAATATGAAGCATTTACTATTGGGGCATGGTACAGAAACCGAGATGCGTTTATTTTGAGCCTAGGATTAACAACGGAAAAATTCAGAATTGGCTACAGCTACGACCTAACAGTCTCACAATTGGGAGGTGTTTCTGGTGGATCCCATGAAATTTCCATGGGATTCAACTTGAAATGCAAGAAACAACTGAAAGATTTCCGTCGCATTTCTTGTCCTTCATTCTAAAGGAAAAATTAGAACTTCTGATAAATCGGCAAACGCATAAAGGTTTGTTCGAAATACGGACTGCGACTATAAATGAAATATAACTGATCCCATTCGGAGTTTCTAAATTTCTCATCTGTTGCTTTACGCAATTGATACTCCTCATTCAACTTTTGATCCTTTGCTAAAATATCAGCGATTTGATCTTTGAATACATAGTTCGAGAAATATTCTTTCTGTTGTAAATACGAATCAAAGAAATTCCAGGTTAAATACGAATCTTCCGCTCTCGGCTGCAACGCCGCGTGAATAAACAAAGCCCCATCCTGGGCACTTGGAATGAGAATATCACCTGGCTTCAATCGAAGTTCTTGTCTACTCTCCCCCACTTCAATTTTTGAAAGTTTAAAGTGTCCTTCATATGGATTACTTGGACTTTTATAGGATTTCACCGAAAAAACGGTCAAGGTATCGATTTGATCTGTAGTCAAGGTTTCAAAAATGACATGGTTTGCTGTTAAGCGATTAATGACTTCCTGTTCTTGACCACCAACAACATAGTATTTCGGAACAGCAATAGAATCCTTCGGCATGTAGGTTTTAAACCAAGGAATCATTCGTTCATACGGTAAGGTTCGATCGTAGGTTAATTCTTTTAACCCAGTGATTGGATGCAAGGGAAATGAATGCTCGTAGCCTTTGAATGAAATCGAATCCGCTTTCTCTGTTAGTTGATAATTGAAGTCATATTGACGTAAGTTTCTTGCCCACAATTTAGCAGCGCTGCGCTTTGCTTCGATTTCCAGCGCGTTTTCCGTCGTGAATGAAACGATTCCCTCCATAAAAGCCAAAGTCGCTTGAACACGTTGTGGAAAAGGTTTTAACATATGTGTTTCCACCGTAAAACTAATCGAATGAAACAGGGAAGCATATCCCATCGCATAACGCGGTAAATCATTGAACGCATGAATACCTTGCGCGGGTGTTTCCCCTTTTAATTCAACGTATGGAAACAAATCCCAACCCTGTTGTTTCACATTTTTCTCCAGATAAGGAATGCATTTCCCGTAAGTCAATTCTTTCATTTCGGGAGACATTCGTTCTTTCATGGAAGCAATGTATGTCAAGGTGTATTGGTAATCCGCACCGTTGGAAACGTGATTATCGATGAACACATCCGGATCCAAGGAATGAAAAATACGTGCGAAAGTAAAGGCGTTTTTCGAATCCATTTTAATGAAATCACGGTTGAGATCAAAATTGCGCGCGTTACCACGAAAACCATATTCCTCTGGTCCATTTTGATTGGCACGACTCGTCGATGATCGATTCATCATTCCACCTACATTGTATGCGGGAATAAATGCGATCAAAGGAAGTTTCTTTCCGTCTTTTGTCTCTAATGGTTTTCCTTGAGCAATCCACTGATCCAACCAAATTAAACAGGCATTGATGCCATCAGGCTCCCCAGGATGAATCGCATTGTTAATTAGAATCGTTGTTCCAGCCCTTGCTTTCGAAAAAGTTCGAGTGGAATCCTTTCCTCCGTTGATGACAAAGAGGTAAATAGGCAAACCATAATCCGATGGACCCATCGCATACATGGACAATTCCTTATGTTGCTTGTCCATTTTTTTCAAATGTTCAATTAACTCCGGATACGTTGGAGAAATGTTACCTGTCCAGTTGGATTGAGAAAATACGGAATGTGAGGTCACAATTAGAACCGTCAAAAAGTAAAATAATTTCATTATGGCATTGTTTTTTTTATTCTTCTAACAAATCCGGTCTACGTTCTTTGGTGCGTTGATAGGCTTGTTCTTCCCTCCAGCGATCGATTTCCTTTTGATTTCCTGAAAGC
Source organism: Flavobacteriales bacterium (assembly GCA_947496835.1). Classification (GTDB taxonomy): domain Bacteria; phylum Bacteroidota; class Bacteroidia; order Flavobacteriales_D; family Crocinitomicaceae; genus UBA952. The sequence continues at coordinate 10,322 of CANMFV010000011.1, forward strand.
AGTACATCAGGCACTTTCCATCCGTTAAATTCTGGTGGACGTGTAAACACGGGTGGAGAAAGCAAATTGTCTTGAAAACTATCCGTTAATGCAGAAGTTTCATCGTTCAACACACCTGGTATCAAGCGAACAACGGCATCTACGACAACTGCCGCGGCCAATTCTCCACCGGACAATACGTAAGAACCAATAGATATTTCTTTTGTAATGTAATGTTGACGTATACGGTCATCTACACCTTTGTAATGTCCACAAAGAATCATGATGTTTTCAAGCAGGGATATTTGGTTGCAATCGTTTTGTTCGAGAACTTTTCCATCTGGAGTCATGTAAATCACTTCATCATAACTTCGTTCTGCATTTAATTTATCAATCAAGGCTGCAATTGGCTCAATACTCATCACCATTCCTGCTCCTCCACCATATTGGTAATCGTCGACATTTTTGTGTTTATCAGTGGAATAATCACGAATGTTGTGAACGTGAATTTCCACGTGTCCTTTATCTTGAGCTCTTTTCATAATGGAAGCCGCAAATGGACTTTCCAATAATTGAGGCAATACAGTCAATATATCTATGCGCATAGAACAAAGATAAGGCTTTCCTTGAAAAAGGAATTTCTTTAAAAATCCGAGAATTAATCCTGATTCAAAAAATACTGCTTTCTGAAAATAACTACCTTTGTAGACAAATTCAGCACATGATTCAATTATCCGATCGATTATTAGCAATGGAAGAGTCTGCAACCATCGCAATGTCACGAAAAAGCAGAGAATTAAAAGCACAAGGACTTGATGTCATTTCATTGTCCCTTGGAGAGCCTGACTTTCATACACCTCAATTCATTAAGGATGCTGCAGTGGAAGCGATGGAACAGAATTACACGATGTATACACCTGTTCCCGGATATGAGGATTTACGTGAAAGTATTTCAGAGAAATTTCGTCGAGATAATAACTTGACCTATGATAAAAATCAAATCGTGGTTTCTACAGGTGCAAAACAGTCTATTGCCAATGTGGTTTTGAGTTTGATTAATCATGGAGATGAAGTCATTATTCCTGCGCCATTTTGGGTTTCCTACTTGGAAATCGTGAAAGTTGCGGAAGGAGTTCCTGTGGTTATTCATGCGGGAATTGAAAAAGACTTTAAAATTACCGGAGCAGATTTGGAAGCAGCGATTACACCGAAAACGAAGTTGTTCATGTTTTCAACGCCTTGTAATCCAACAGGATCTGTTTACACAAAAGAAGAATTACAAGACATCGCGAATGTCTTAAAAAAATACCCACACATCATAGCGTTGAGTGATGAAATCTATGAGCACATTAATTTCATCGGAAAACACGAGTCCTTGGCTCAATTCCCTGAAGTATACAATCAAGTAGTGACCGTAAATGGTGTTTCAAAAGCGTGGGCAATGACTGGTTGGCGTTTGGGATACATTGGAGCTCCTAGAGAAATTGCTGTAGCCTGCGATAAAGTTCAAGGTCAATTCACCTCTGCAACTTGTTCCATTACACAACGAGCGGCAATTGCGGCAATGAAAGCGGATCCATCTGTTTTAAAAGACATGATTGCTGCGTTTAAAAGTCGTCGCGAATTAGTCTTGAAAGGACTTGCTGAAATTCCAGGATTGATTGCAAATAAACCAGGTGGTGCATTTTACGTTTTCCCAGACTGTTCTTCCTTCTTTGGCAAAAAATACGGCGATAAAGTGATTCACAATTCAGATGATCTTTGTTTGTATTTACTGGAAGAGGGATTAGTTGCATTGGTTGGTGGAGAATCCTTTGGCGCGCCTAATTGTTTTAGAATTTCGTATGCCGCTTCAGAAGAAACATTAACAAAAGCACTTTCTCGCATGAAAGAAGCTTTCGCAAAATTAAGCTAGTGAATTACCAAGATTTATTTGATCAGTTTTCTTCTAAACGTGTGCTCGTTATTGGGGATGTGATGGTGGATGCCTATTTAATGGGTAAAGTGAATCGAATGAGTCCAGAGGCACCTGTACCAGTTGTTGATTTATTTGAAAAAGATGAACGAATTGGCGGCGCGGGAAATGTTGCGTTGAATTTAGCTGCGTTGGGTGCAGCACCCATCATTTGCAGTGTGATTGGATCCGATAGTGAGGGAGAAAGACTGATCAACTTATTTCAAAAAGCGAATATTTCAACAGATGGTATTTACGCTTCGGGCAACAGGAAAACAACTGTTAAAACACGTGTAATTTCCAATAACCAACAATTATTGCGCATTGATTCCGAAGACACCAATTTAATCAATAAAATTGAAGAGGAACAACTGTTAAAACAGATCAACACTGTTTTAGAAAGTGGAATTGATGGAATTATTTTTGAGGATTACAACAAAGGCGTTTTAACTCCATCCTTAATTTCAGCAGTCTTATCATTAGCGAAATTACACCAAATACCTACTGCCGTAGATCCAAAGAAAGATCATTTCTTTGAATATAAAGGATGTACGTTATTCAAACCGAATTTAAAAGAATTAAAAGAGGGATTGCAAGTTGATTTTGATTTCGCAGTTGATCAACATTTATTTTTGCGTGCGGTGAACGATTTACAAATGCAGCTAGAAAACAGCATATCTTTCATCACCCTTTCCGAACATGGCGTATTCATTCAAGAAGTAGACCCCATTTTCATTCCAGCTCATTTACGTAACATTGCCGATGTTTCCGGAGCCGGAGATACGGTAATTGCTGTCGCGACATTGTGCTTGATTTCTGGAGCCGATGTTAAATCAATTGCTGCTA
>CANMFV010000012.1 GCA_947496835.1 Flavobacteriales bacterium
CTGATGAAGATTGTCACATACACCTTTACAAAAACGATCGTTTAGTTAAATGGAACACCAATAAAATTCCAGTTTCTAATTTTTCAACGATTCAATTTCCGAGTCGTGGAATCATGAAATTGCAAAATGGGTGGTATTATGGAGAAATTTATAAAGAGGGTGACTATTTATGTTGTGCCTCGTTTTGCATTGCTCAAGAATATTCTTATACGAATGAGTTCATCGATTCGCACCCAAATACACTATTTGGGAAAACTAAATTTAGTATTTCACTAGATATGAATCGCGGCGTTCCAATATATAATGCCGACAAACAATACTGTTTTTCTATTCTCGCTCAAGAACTTCCATTAGAACCAACACCTTGGTACATCTTGCCGGTGTTTTTAATCGCTTTGGTTAGCTTGCTTTATGGTATTTATAAACAAATAGAGCAGCATAAAACGGGAAGGTGGTTATTCTTAATTGGCTTGTTGGTTTTTCGAATTGTACTCTTCGAAGTTCCTTTAAGTATGTTTTTTGAACAAGCTTCTTTTCATTCTGCCGAACTTTTTGCCTATAACGAGTGGTTTCCAAGTTTCTTGGATTTTTGCATCAATAGTATTTTAATAGCCTTTGGATTTTTAAGTATGTTCAAATCACTTAAAATTTCTAAAAATCCCTATTTCATATGGGTACAATACATAGCTATCTATGGTGTTTGGATTATAATTGCATACTTAATCAAAATGGTTGTATTGCATTCAAGTATTCCCGTAAACTTCAACCAATTTTTTGATTTAAATAGCCATTCATTCGTTTTCTTTGCTGTTATTGGCTTCAACTTTCTCTGTTTTCAAAAAATACTTTTTGGAATGATTGATAGGCTAGAACAATTAAAATTAAAAGGGCTAGTCGTCTTAATCGCATCGACTGTCTTGATTTTCGTTTATTGGCTAATGAGTGCTCCGACAGAATTTTCCTACTTTACCTTAGTCCTTCCATTCATTGTCATTTTTGTCAATCTACTGTTTTATCGAAGAAAGGAATCCATGCAACAATTCTCCTTTCAATTGGTATTGTTATGTCTTTTTTCATTCGTTTTCGTCCAAGAATTAATTGTAAAAAATGAGCAAAAGGAATTAGAAAACAGAGCGATTTATGCCAAAAAAATAGCTACTGAAAGAGACGTAAATTTGGAAATTGAATATTCGGAACTACAAGCCAAGCTTGTGTTAGACCGTATCTTTCACCAATTTCAAACGGAACAAACACCGCTCATAGAAGTAGGGACTTTGAATGCCATACTTGAAAAAAGGTATTTCCATGGTATTTGGGATGGTTATGACTTATCACTGGATGTCATTAACGCTGAGGGAGTTTCGTTTTTCTCGAAAGATCCAAACGCTTATCAGCAAATGAACGAATTGATTTCATTGCATGGAAAACGCTCCGATATCGACCCTTCCGTCTATTTCATGCCACATGAAGAAGAAGGATTAAGCTACATCATCTTGCAAAAAATCAAACTGGAAGAAGGTGATGTTTTTCTGTCCATCCGTTTAAAATCCAAAAGAATTCCAGAAGAAATAGGATTCCCAAGATTGCTCATTTCCGATGAAGCCAATGTCATTCGAGATTTAGAGGAATATTCTATTGGAAAATATGCAGAAGGAAACTTAATACATCAGTCTGGTTCGTATAACTATCCCGTAGCTATTTTTTCTCTTCTTCCCGTAAACAAGATGGAAGGAACATTTAAGCTTGAAGGATACAATCATTACTTCTATAAGAATTCAAATCAAAATGCCATAGTTATCTCGATTATGTCCAAAAGTTGGTTTGATTACATCACCTCTTTCGCATACATATTTTCTTTTTGGGGCATATTGATGGTTCTTATTTACCTCATCAATGGTAAAGCATTCATAAAAGGCATCGATTTATCATTTGCGTTTAAAATTCAAATCGCATTTATTTTGGTGTTGGTGCTTTCTTTGTTGTTGTATGGTGTAGGTAGTGGTGTGTTTGTTGGAAAACAATATGAAGAATTTACGCGCTCAAATATTCAAGACAAATTGAGTTCCATCCAAGAAGAATTAAAGACAAAAGTGGCGAAAAATACTTCCTTGAATAGTATGAACGACCGACAGTATTTACAAACGAGCTTACATAAATTATCCGCTGTTTTTCATACTGATTTAAATGTTTATGACAATAAAGGTATGCTTGTTGCTAGTTCGAGACCTAAAATTTTCGACCTTGGACTTATCAGTGAACAAATGAATCCAATTGCCTTAAGGGAGCTTCAAATAAAAAACAAAAGTTCCTTTTCTCATTCTGAAGACATTGGTAAATTATCCTTCATTTCTGCATACTTGCCAATCTACAATGAAAAACGAAAAGAAATTGGTTATGTCAACCTACAGCATTTCGGTCAACAACAAGCATACGAAAATCAAATTGAAACATTTGTTACATCGATTATTAATGTGTTTATTCTCTTGTTGGCGCTTTCTGTTATCATTGGACTAGTGGTTTCAAATTGGTTAATTGAACCATTAATCGTTTTGAAAAAACACATGGCGAACATCCAATTTGGAAAAGAGAACAAGCACATTAAATACCAACAAAAGGATGAAATTGGCGCGATTGTTCAAGCCTACAACGACAAATTAGACGAACTCAAAATTACCGCGCAAAAATTAGCTTCAACCGAGCGAGAATCCGCATGGCGTGAAATGGCACAGCAAATTGCACATGAAATCAAGAATCCGTTAACACCGATGAAGTTAAGTATTCAGCATTTGTTAAGAAGTTACGATCCAAAGAAGGAAGAAGGGGAAAAACAATTAAACCATGTCCTTCATTCGATCATTGAACAAATTGATGGCTTAGCTCGAATCGCCAACGAATTCTCGGATTTCGCTAAAATGCCCGAGCCAATCTTCCAACGCGAAAACATGATCGAATTGATAGAAAAGGTAGTGCATTTATACGAAAACGAAGGACAAATCGCCTTTCAGTTTGACAAACCAACTCAAGCCGTTTTCGTCAATGTCGACCGTAATTTGTGGACACAGGTGATGGTTAATTTACTGCAAAATGCACAACAGGCATTAAATGGAATCGATCAGGGAAAAATACGTGTTACCATTTCCGTTGTAGATCATCAGTGTTTGGTGGAAGTCATCGATAATGGTTGTGGCATTTCAAGCAAAGAGGCAGGCCGTATTTTCACACCACATTTCACTACGAAGTCGTCGGGAAGTGGCATCGGACTATCCTTGGTGAAACAAATCGTAGAAAAACATGGGGGAATTATTTCTTTTGAATCGAACGTTAACAAAGGAACAGCCTTCCGTATAGAGTTGCCAACCATTGACTAATCCAAGTTGAAAACAACGGGTATTTTTACTCGTGCCTTTAACACGTTTCCTACATTATCTTTACCTGGAATCCAATTTGGCATACGTTTAATCAGACGAAGCACTTCCTTTTCACAAGAATTATTTCCCTTAATACCGCGAAGAATGGTTACTTGTTGAATGCTTCCATCCTCAAAAACAATGAAGCTCACATATACTTTGCCTTCAATTCCAAGCTCTTTTGCGTCTTCGGGATAAACTAAATTTTTTTGAAGGTAATTGATTAATGCTTGTTGTCCACCTGGAAATTCAGGCATTACCGCAGCGAAATCAAAAATGGTGTCTTCGTTTACCTTGATTGGTTCAATTATGGGATAGGGTTCCGTTGGTTCTCCATAATAATAAGGAGTTGGCTCGTATCCCGGATCTGGATCTGGATCAAATGGCACAGGAAGGATTTCTGGTGGTATAATTCGTCGCGTTTGCTTATTCGTCTTCGCGGACTTGTGCACTTTAGGTGTCGGATGAATCACCGCTCTCGGCTGAACCTTCATCGGTGAGGAATTCTTTTGATCATGTTCACAGGACATGAATAAAAATAAAATCGTTACAAGTAAAAACCCTTTTAAAACGCGCATGGTTATTTTTAATTTTTAACGAAACAAATATCACACCAAAATCCCAATTTAAAAAACAAACTATCCGTACTTTTGTTAAGCTTACTTACATATCCCAAACATGAATCCAACATATTGCATTGACCCATTTAACCGCAAACGACTTCCAACAAGTGAAGTTAAAATTGGAACGTTAAATCTGGGAGGAGACAACCCCATCCGCTTACAATCCATGACGACAACCGACACCATGGATACGGATGCATCTGTAGCGCAAAGCATTCGCATGATTGACGCAGGATGTGAATTGGTTCGTTTAACTGCGCCAAGTAAGAATGAAGCGGAGAATTTAGGCCTGATTCATCAAAAGCTGAGCGAACTTGGCTATCATGTTCCTTTAGTTGCCGACATCCACTTTACTCCTAACGCTGCTGAAATTGCGGCAAAATTAATTGAAAAAGTACGTGTAAACCCCGGTAATTATGCCGATAAAAAGAAATTTGAAGAACTCGACTATACGGACGAAAGTTATCAAGCCGAACTTTTACGCATTGAATCCAAATTCACTCCACTTGTACTTTTATGTAAAGAACACGGAACTGCGATGCGCATTGGAACAAACCATGGCTCACTTTCAGACCGTATTTTAAGCCGTTATGGTGATACCCCTGAAGGAATGGTGGAATCAGCCATGGAATTCATTCGTATTTGTGAAAAGAACGATTACCATGAGCTCGTTATTTCCATGAAAGCAAGCAATACGCTCGTAATGGTTCAAGCATACCGCTTGTTGGTACATCGCATGTTAGAAAATGGAAGTTGTTATCCCTTGCATTTAGGTGTAACAGAGGCTGGAGACGGTGAAGATGGACGCATTAAATCCGCAGTTGGTATTGGGGCTTTACTCGAAGACGGCATTGGAGACACAATTCGCGTTTCATTGACAGAAGAGCCTGAATTTGAAATCCCTGTGGCGCGAAAATTGGCGGAAAAATACGAACATCAATCTGTTTTTCCATTTACACCTAGTTCATCAAAACTTGCGCATAATCCGTTTGAGTATTCACGAAGAATTAGTCGTGAAGTTCACAATATCGGAGGAAAGCATGTGCCTGTTGTGATCGCAGATATGTCCGATAAAAGTGAACTCGTTCCTGCGAATTTCTATGGATTTGGCTACAATTATTCCGTGACATTGGATAAATGGAACCTGCAAGATTTAGCCGCAGATTATGTATACATTGGTTCAAACTCCCTAAATTTTGAAGTTCCGGGGACACTTGGTGTCATTTGTGACTTTCAAACGTGGATGGAACGTTACACAGAACGTACCGAATTCTATCCGTTACTTACTGTTGAACAATTGAAGGAACTTCCGAAAAATCAAGCTGGATTCTTATCGTTGAAGGCAGAGGAAGAAATTCCGTCGGACCTAACTGACTATCCAAAATTGACCCTAATTGTCTCCACGATATACGATAATAAAACACAATTATTTAGGCATTTTTTCAGTCAACTGGCTGATCAAATGATTGACATTCCAGTCATTCTCAAAGTTGAATCGACTGAAAAAGATTCCGAAAAATTCCAATTAAATGTCTCCAGTGATGCTGGGTCTTTGTTCATTGATGGATATGGAGATGGTATTTGGATTGAAGGAGAACAACCGAATACACTGATTAATTCAACAGCATTTGGTATTCTTCAAGCAACAAGAACACGCATATCTAAAACCGAATACATTTCTTGTCCTTCTTGTGGACGAACTCTATTTGACCTACAAGAAACAACGGCAAAAATTCGCGAAAGGACCTCCCATTTGAAAGGAATTAAAATTGGAATTATGGGCTGTATTGTGAATGGTCCAGGTGAAATGGCGGATGCTGACTATGGGTACGTTGGAACTGGTCCAGGTAAAATAAATTTATACAAAGAGAAAACGGTGGTGCGTAAAAATGTAGCCGCTGAAGAAGCTGTAGATTCCTTAATTGATTTGATCAAAGAACACGGGGATTGGGTGGAACGTGCACACTAGTTAAAACGGTGCGGGACAGTTTATTTCCATGCGTTCTTTCGTAATGGGGTGCCAAAAACTCAAGTACTCGGCGTGTAAATACAAACGATCTGATTTTTGTCCATACAAATCATCTCCTATAATGGGTGCATTCAATCCTGACGCATGTGCTGCATGGACACGAAGTTGATGTGTGCGTCCTGTATGCGGGTAAAAATACACACGTGTATGGCCTTTCGTTCGCTCTAACACCTCGTATTTAGTCAAAGCATGTTTGCCGTGCTCATAACAAACCAATTGCCTGGGACGGTCCTCTAAATCCACCCGAAGAGGAAGATCAATTTCACCTTGAGAAGATTTAACGTATCCTTGTAACAGTGCAATGTAACGTTTCTCTACACTGCGTTTTAAAAATTGTTTCTGCAAAGATTCATGGATATCCTTCTTTTTTGCAATGAGGATAATTCCGGAGGTTGACATGTCCAATCGATGAACCAATAAAGGTCCTGAAGCTGATGGATATTTATGGTGTATTCTCGTTTGTACAGAATCCTCAATTGTTTTACCTGGAACGGATAAGAATTCCGCTGGTTTGTTGACCACAAGCAAATAATCATCCTCGTAAATAATCGGAAGTTCTTTACCTTCGGCAGGATTAATGCTCATCGGATTGATATCCATTTCAATTCCTTTTAGCATATGGGATAAAATCGGTTCACACTTTCCTCGACAAGCTGGATAATACTCCTGATGGACTTTCACTTCAGAATCTGGCGACATTCCCCACCAAAATTCCGCTATTGCGATTGGTTTCAATTGATTTAAAAAAGCGTATTGCAACAATTTGGGAGCAGCACACTCGCCTGCTCCAGCCGGTGGAGTTTTGAAAGGTGTATCCTTAAAAATGTCGAGCAAACTTTTTTGTTGATTTGCCACATTCAAAAATGTATATGATTGAAAAATACGCGCTTGAATATCTGCCGACATTGCAGCCCTTTTCTCACGTAATTCGCTTAATTGATTTTCAAAGAGATTTAAAGATCCCTCTAATTGATCAAGAGCAAGCTTTTTGACATTCTGTTGCTGTTTAAATTGAATTTGCTGATAAATACTTTCTTCTTTTAATTCATCTATCAACTGACCATACGCTACAGCATCATCTTGATTTGCAGCATCTCTTTTTACTTGTCTGTTTTTTTTGTGTGCTTTTAAAAGTGCTTTTTCGTGTTGAATCCACAATAAAAAATCAGTACGGCAAGTTTCTACTTGGTTTTTGAGCTCCAAATAAGAATCGTTTTGCTCCAAGCGACTTAATTCCACTGTCAAATCATTTACTTCGATTTCTTCTTTTCTAAAAAATCCTGTAGGATCCAATAGGTCGTATACTGGGGGAACGAATCCATCGTGATGATTTGAATTTCCTAATTTCCCAGAGAATGCGCAGATGTACCCTAATTCACCCGCTTGATTTTCCACAACGAGTACGCCAAACATTTTCCCAATAGCTCCATTTCGTTCTGATCTACCGACACCAAAATCGTGCTTAAAATCTTCTTCCATCAAACGTGCCTTTAAAAGACTTACAGCTACCAATGCTATTGGATGTGGAGTGTAATAGAAAGGATAGGTGAACTTTGTTGGCAAGGCGAATGAAATGCCATTTCGAAAGGGAATAAACATAAAGTATAGTCAAAAAAAAACGCCCTCAATGAGGGCGTTTCCAAATCGTGAGAGTGATTATCTAACCACTACGTTTTTAGTTGTTTTTGTACCGTTAGAAGCAACAGTAACGATGTAACTTCCAGAAGCTACGTTTACAGTTGAGAAAGTAACCAATTGCGTACCGTTCAAGTTAGCCATTTCTTTAGAAGAAATTACACGACCTTGAAGATCTGTTAACGTGATTACGAAATCAGCATTGTTAGCTTCGAAAGAAACGTTCAATGAACCAGAAGCTGGATTAGGGTAAACATTCAATGCGATTGTTTCCATTTCATTTAATCCTAAAACACCTGTTTTGAATGCTTTTTGCTCACTTGCAGCAAATTCACCACCTGAAGCTACAATTGTACCTAATGCATCAGTGATAGAGTAAGCTCCATTTCCGTATGTACAACAAATTCCGTCACCGTAAGTATCCAAGATTTCGAATGTGTAACACTGAGAAGGGCTTAATGTAACTTGAACTGGTGTTTGAACTGTTTGTCCAGCTGCACCTGTTGTCATATCTGCCCAGCTACCACCACCTTGTGAAACAACTGCACCAGTGCTGTTTTTGATGTTCCAAGAAGTCTCAGAAGCATAGTAGTCTGTTGTAATGTTTACTGTAACGAATTGAGATACTGCATTTGATGCAAGAGCAACGGTTGCAGATGTAGCATTATTCGCTGCAGAAGCATCACCAGTTGTTGTTACTGTTACAGCTATTGCACCACCATTAAATGAAGCGATTGGAGAACATGTTACGTTAGCAACACCGTAAGTAGCTAAGTTCCCAGAGAATGTACCTGTAGAAACTGTTGTTCCACCCATTGTAATAGTTACAGTAGCACTGGTTAATGCAGATGTTCCGTTATTTTGGATTTGAACAGATGGTGTGTAAGCACCTTCACAGTGAACCAAAGCTCCTGTGTAACTTAATGCAGCAACATCTGCTGGTGCAGAAGCTGGTGCAGGACAATCAACGATACCAGCGTAAATGTTCGCTGCAGTTGCTTGACCGATCTCATTAATGATACGGTTAGGGCAAATTTGGTAAATTGTTGGGAAATAATTGATGTTGTAATCATTATTGATTTGCGTTGCAGTTGCAGTAACAGGGTTTCCCATAGGGAATTGGATTTGTGTTCCTGCAGCAGGCTCAATCCAGTTTCCAATTGCTCCGTTTCCGTCTAACATTGTTGCATCAGCAGTTGCTCCATCACCTTCGATCCAAATAACCATAACGTCATCTGTTGTCGTTGAAGAAACTCCAGGTGCTCCAGCAGGACCATGTGCAGCGTAAACATCTTCCAACGCTCCTGTAAGGTGGTAGTTCCAACATGGACCACACCAAGTTGCAGATACATCAAGGATTACTGTGTAACCTTGGTCTAAGTAATCATAAAGTGTGTAAGAACCATTGTTCGTTGTTCCTGCAGCAGCCAACCATGGTTGGTAAGCAGAAATCGTGAAGTTTGGTGCTACACTTCCAGGTGCCAACTGTGCATTTGCACTTAATCCTGACACTAATAATAAAGCTGAGAATAATAGTTTTTTCATGAATTATATTTTAAGTTCGGGTAAATATAACAAGAATTCACGAAGAAAAAAAAGAGCTGAAGGAGATTTTTAAAGAAAAATTATTTCTTTTTTAATTGTTCCTTAATAAACAATTCTATTGCTCCAACCATCGAAGGAGCCTTGGGATGCGGTGCATGAACATCTAATCTCAAATTGTTCTTAATCACAGCGTTTGCCGTTGTTGGTCCAAATGCGGCAATTGCCGTTTCGTTTTGCTTGAAATCAGGGAAGTTTTTAAACAAAGATTCAATACCTCCTGGGCTGAAAAAAACGAGTATATCGTAATAAACATCTTCTAAATCTGACAAGTCAGATGCGACTGTTCTGTACAGAATGACTTTAGTAAATGGAATGTTCTGCTGTTCTAAGGTTAACGGAATGTTGTCGCGAAGAATATCAGTACAAGGCAATAAGAATTTTTCATTCTTATGCTTCTTCATCAACTCCGCCAATTCATCGATTGTTTGTTTACCGAAGAAAATTTTACGTTTTCTGTAGGTCACATATTTTTGAAGATACAATGCTACCGCCTCTGTAATACAAAAGTATTTCATTGTGTCAGGCACCTCAAAACGCGTTGCTTCTGCAATACGAAAGAAGTGGTCTACCGCAACTTTAGATGTTAAAATGATTGCTGTATGTTCTGAAAGGTTAACTCTTTGGGCCCTGAATTCTTTAGGGTCAATTCCTTCCACTTTGATAAACGGACGAAAGTCTATTTTCAACTTATACTTTTCAGCCAAATCGTAGTAAGGCGACTTCTCACCCTCTGGTTTAGGCTGCGAAACTAAAATTGTCTTTATGGCCAAGTTTCGTTGTTTTTAACGTATAATATCAAATAATTACTGCAAAATTTCGCAAAGCTATTTTGGTTAAAATAACCAATGGTAAAATTTCTAGGGTGCAAAGATACAAAATTAAATAATACCATTTATACCTTAATTGTACGGCAAGAATTAATCCCTTAACAATCCGCCATGCGAACAATAAAAAACAGATGATGAGAAACAATTGTTCAAAAATAGACTGGTGTTCTTGATTTAGAATCCAAAGTAGCGCTATGCTCGTAAGCAAGAATCCGCCAAATGACCAAATTTGTTTATTGACAGCACTCATGGAATCGAGAATAGCCCGTTCACCCGAAAGCAAAAAAACAAGGCGAAAATTAACAAGTTGTAGCAACGTTAATGCAGTGACAATTTTTAGTGTCAACCCTACCGTTTCTAGCATATTTTCGTTTTGATATAAAATCAAAAACACACACGTTGAAAAAGAAATGATATAATTCAACACAATTAATGCCGTCATACTCGGTTGTAACTTTGATCCTTCGAAACCCATGCTGTCTGGACGTTTCACTTTAAAAAATCCACTGAAAGTTTGGGCAATTAAATCAGGTTGTGCAACACGAGCTACCCCAACAAAAGCAAAGCACAAAAGTATTACTACCAATAGGTAACTATTCATTTGTGTATTACGTTCGACAAGTTCGAATGTGCTAATTAAGGAATATATCATCACTCACAAAATTAATTCAAAAATGTATGGGGTGGACATTTTAATTATTACTTACTTTTGCATTCAAATAAGGTAAATTATGAAAACAGATTTATTTACACATCCGGACTACTACGGAATGGATGACCTACTTTCTGATGAACACAAGCTTGTTCGCGATGCTGCTCGAGCATGGGTTAAAAAAGAAGTTTCTCCCATCATCGATGAGCATTACGAAAATGCTACTTTCCCTATGCATATTTTGAAAGGTTTAGGAGAAATTGGTGCTTTTGGTCCATATATTCCTGAAGAATATGGCGGTCCAGGATTGGACCATATTTCCTATGGTTTAATCATGCAAGAATTAGAACGTTGTGATTCAGGATTGCGTTCAACGGCATCTGTACAGTCCTCACTAGTGATGTATCCTATTTGGAAATATGGATCTGAGGAACAAAAACAAAAATATTTACCAAAATTAACTACTGGTGAGATGATGGGTTGTTTCGGTTTAACCGAGCCTGATCATGGATCGAATCCAGGTGGAATGACTACTAACTTCAAAGATGCTGGTGATCATGTTATCTTAAATGGCGCAAAAATGTGGATTTCCAATGCCCCATTTGCTGATATAGCGGTTGTTTGGGCAAAAGATGAAACAGGAAGAATTCACGGTGTTATTGTGGAGCGCGGAATGGAAGGGTTTTCAACACCAGAAATGCATGGAAAATTATCACTTCGTGCTTCTGCTACAGGTGAACTTATTTTCGTAAATGTTAAGGTTCCAAAATCAAACATCCTTCCGGGAAGATCAGGGCTTGGAGCACCATTAAGTTGTCTTGATTCAGCACGATTTGGTATTGCTTGGGGTGCAATTGGTGCCGCAATGGATTGCTACGATCAAGCTTTACGTTACTCGAAAGAGCGCACACAATTTAATGTTCCAATTGGAGCTTTTCAATTGATTCAGAAAAAACTTGCTGAAATGATTACAGAAATCACGAAAGCTCAATTACTAACTTTCCGTTTAGGACAACTTCGCAATGAAGGTCGTGCAACATCTGCTCAAATTTCCATGGCGAAACGCAGCAACGTTGAAATCGCATTGAACATTGCGCGTGAGGCACGTCAAATTCATGGTGGAATGGGAATTACAAGTGAATACTCGATGATGCGCCATATGGCAAATCTTGAGTCAGTTGTGACCTATGAGGGAACGCATGACATTCACCTATTAATTACAGGAATGGATGTTACAGGAATTCCAGCATTCACGCGTGAAATGCCAGATTTGAATTAATTAAAGTTCGTCTGAGTCAACGTCAATGTTTGCATCACCTCTTAAAGAACGGATGCGAGCTCTTGCCTCAGTTGAGAATAAACTACCTTTAAAATCGATGATTAAGCGCTTGTAATATTCAAGCGCTTTTTCTTTGTTTAGAAATTGATTTTCTTCCATTTCAGCTAAACGAAAAAGCGCATCATCCCCAAGGATATCATCTGAATGAAATTTCAACACATCGCTGTAGTAATCTACAGCGGCTGACCATTTGCCTTGGTCTTCCATCGCTTTTCCTTTTCGAAACAAAATTTCATCTGCTAAAGAATGCATTGGGAAAGTGATTTGAATACTGTCAAATAATACAAATGCCGAATCATATCGGTGTTGTTCAATGAGTCTTTCTGCTGTGGCAAACCAAAGCATTGCTTGATAATTACTATCTAAGCCATAATTATCTGTAATCATAACCGATAGTTGTAAGGCATCATTAGCAATCATTTTGGACGTTGATTCTTTTAGGACATTCAATTGACCCTGAGCAAAATCAAATTCACCATCAAAATAAAAAACACGTGCATTTTTATACTTTGCTTCGTTTCCAATTTGTTCGAACTTAAAATCATTGTCCACTTGCATGTAAAGGAGTGAAGCCTCCCAAATATCTCCGCCAAGAACTTGGACGTCCGCTAATTTCATTTTAACCTGTGCGCGTTGCATGTCCGTTAAACCAGGAGTAGCGAGTAAATTTGTGAGTAATTCGATGGATTCCATGACCTGGTTTCCATAAAATGCTTTAATATGAGAAAGTTCCAAAATAATCTGAAAAGTAAATTTGGATTTTCCCAGCCGGGTTAGCGCGTCTGTATAATCCTGAATCGTCGCTTGAATCTCTACAGCTGAATAAGCACGGTTTGTCGTTATTTCAATAAAACGCGTATTCAATAATGACTTTTGTGCCTCAAAGTAAAGTGGTTGACTTGAACCTAGAGCAATAATATAATCAA
>CANMFV010000013.1 GCA_947496835.1 Flavobacteriales bacterium
CGCTTGGAAAATAACGTAGCAGACTTCAATCAATACCTGACTTTAAATGATGTTGGGGCGTTTATTTGGGAGATTTTAGAGTGCTCAGACGATGAAACAACGTTGGTTTCGAAGATCTGTGCAGAATTTGAGGCGGATGAAACCGAGGTACTCGAAGATTTGCATGCATTCTTGAAAAAACTTAGTGATTATATTGAAGCGCAATGATGCCTAAAGCCAAGATTCAATTAAAAATTGCCGATTTCATTCTCGACTTGACTGTGCCGAATGACGTTCCTTTTATATTAGACCGTGGATTTGAAGGATACGTACGAACAAAGCAAAAAAATAAGCAATCAACCTTCGATATTGGATCGGACATGGAGTGCGGTAAAGCGGACTTATCGATTAAATGTCACGTTGGCTGTGCCAATGCTCCAAAAAGTTGGAAAGAGGAAATTTACAGTGCAAAAAATGGTGACGTTGCATTATGGAAAATATTCAACGCAGAAGATGGGATTTGCGTTCACGTTTTTGACTCTGAGAATCTGTCACATTTGCAACACATCGCTTTTTATCAAGAAGACCAGCAAGAGTGGACGATTTATTCCGATTTGAACGAAGAACTGGAATTGGAGTCCTTGCGTTACCCGATGTTACCCTTGATTTTATACTATTTGACTACGAAAACAGAGTCCTTGTTGGTGCATGCTTCCGGTGTGTTTGACGGTGAACATGGACGCATTTTCTCTGGTTTCAGTGGCGTGGGAAAGAGTACGATGGCCGGAATCTGGCAAATGTCAGGAGCAGAAGTCATCAACGACGATCGACTATTGTTACGGAAAATAAATGGCCGCTGGTGGATGTTTAACACACCCATGTATTATACCGATGCACCTAAAAAAGCACCTTTAGACTTTATTTACTTACCTTTTCACAACGCAGATAACACTTACGAACGTGGAAATGGAATGCCACTGATTTTGCGGTTTATGGCACATTGTATTCAGCACGGATATAATGCTGAACACGTTCAATGGCATTTGAATCAAGTCTTAGACCTAGCTAAAGAAATTCCTTTTACCCGATTAGGTGTTGTCCCGAGTCTGGAAGTAGTGACTTTTATCAAGAAGAATGAAAAATCGTAATGAATTTGTAAGTGGGTTAAATGTCGAAGCGCGCTTTTTAGTAGACATGCTTTATGCTTATGTGCAACAAAAAGATACTCCTAAAATTCCTAAAGAAATAAACTGGCGGAATTTCATTGAATTGTGTTATGCCACTCATTTTGCAGGAATTTGCATTGACCTCATCAAACTTTTAGCTACAGATGAAATTCCAGATGTAGTTTTTCAACAATTGAAATCTTATCAACTTCGTGTAATTACTTCGAATGAACGTTTGATATATCAATATAACGAATTAGAAAAAATTGCCAAGGACGAACAACTTGTGTTATATCCATTGAAGGGAATCACATTAATGCCCCACCTTTACGATCAACCCTTTCACCGACACCTTTCAGATATCGATGTATTGATTGACGGCAATCAACTTTCTCAATGGGAAAATACATTATCAAAAAATGAATTTCGTATCAAACGTCGTTTGGCTAAATCTGCTTTTCATGAAAAGCACAACTTAAAATATGATCCTTTACAAGCGTTTAAACGAGATGCAGTAGTGGACTTTCACATTTCCTTGAATTCAGGTTTTAATCACATCGATATACCTATTGAGTCATTACAAAGGAATCAAGAACATTTGCACGAATTAAATCAAGTCGATCAATTGATTTTTGTCTGCCTGCACGCCTATAAGCACTTGTATTACGGACAATTGAATTTACTGCACTTGATGGATATTTTATTACTAAAAAAGGAGATTTCTTCGACAGCTCTATGGGAAAGATGTGCACACTTTAATTGTACAAATGAAGTACAACAAGCAATAAATATTTCACTATTTTTCTTTGGGGAAAACGATCGGGAACTTCCTGATTGGCAGTATGTTATTTTGAAGAAGCAATTACACTCAAGTACGATTCCTATCCATACAAGATGGTTGTTTAGGTATCGAAAACACTTTCGAATACCTGTGTTTTGGTACTTACTTCCCTCCTATTTATGGTTTCAAATTTTTCCGAGTGCCGCTTATTTGCGTCAAAGTGATGGGGATTCTAAATATGTGACAAATTGGATGCGACGAATTAAACGATTGCTATCGAATCGTTGAGTTCCATTTTTAGTCAAATTTGTTCGATTCTTAAAATAGCTACGGAACTACGAATCGTTCCAAAGGATGGAATAAACCGTAAATACTAAGACCTATTTAAAAAACTTAAACGGATTAAATACGATGCTGTTTTGACCAGGGTTTGCTGGGACTGGGTCTTGGGAAGTGGTGAAATAAGTGAATTCTGTGTCAATTTGAATTTTCTCTACCATTGGAGTTTGGTATTTCTTACGACTTCCTTTCTCTTTTTTGTTTGCTCGGGTATGCATGTTTTTTTTTGTTTTAGTTCATCAATTTTCTTTACCGAAGATACGAAGCGTTTTCTAACGGAATTTCTCTGAAATAAATTTAATGTAATATTACTATTTTTTTCTTTGAAATCACCTTTCCTGCACTTACTTCTACAAAATAAATTCCGTTTTGTTCACCTAATTCAATCAATTCTACTTGATTATTAAACGATTGATGCGCAACAATACGTCCACTTGCGTCAAAAATATTAATTATTCCGTCAGGGTTAAATCCTTCTTCCAATCGGACTTCTATCAATCCTTGATTATTACTTACGATGTGAATATTTTCAGTTGTAAGTTCATCAGTACCAAGTATTTCCAGTTCTGCAGGACCACCAACAAGAACTGGTGCATGAGCCAACTGGAAATGAATCACGAAACGCGTATTATTCGTTCCAGTATTACCAAAGAATGAATAAACAGGGTTAATCGTTAAATCTTGGATTACTCCTTCTTGCTTATCTTCCAATAAAATGAGTCCATCTTCTATATTAAATTCTTCCGCTTGGAAGGTGTAGCTTTTGCTCGATGGCAAATCTAAGGTCAAAGGGATAGAAGTTTTAGACTTCACATTTTTCATTCCGTTAATAACCAATTTCTTCGCATCAACAATTGAATAAATTTGAGCGAATCCCGTTACAGGTAATTTTTCAGAGTCATGAGCATCCAATGCTGATGTTGCGTCGGGTGACATAAATAGAATAACTTGATCTTTATTCTCACCATCCAAGACATTCATTCTTAAGAAAGCAGGAAAGTTTTGTGCTGAACTGCGAAGTCCTGCTCCATTCGCCTGGTGACTTCTCATGCCATTATCCATTGCTAGGGAACCAGTTTGACCATCTGTTGTCACTTTTACCCAGAATCCTTGCATGGGAGCAATGTCTTTTGTCATAGGCGTTCCTGATAAACTTGTTCCAATTTGATCAAATGAATTATACGTTTCTAATACATTAAAATTACTTCCTAACGCCGTTCTAACATACATTGTCGTTGATACATTTGTTTTGCCAACCAAGTCCCAGTCCAAATAACTTGGATAGGGATTACTCACCAAATGACAACCTCTCATTTGTGCTGACGTTCCAGTGCGGGATAAATTCAAAATATTAAGCGCTCCATTAGTCAACCCTGTTCCTGAAAAACTGATTGTTTCTGCTGTTTGTCCACTTCGCAGTACATAGGATTTTCCTTGAGACAAAGAAAGTCCCGTGGACATTGTTGAATAGTTCACATTCGTCTCATCCCATTGCCATAATTGGTTTCCTGTAGATGATAATAAAGCGGTACTCGATCCATTTGACAATGGACTTCCCAAATACCAGAATCGTCCATTCGGTGTTGCGCCACCGGAACCGGTGATGGTTTGTTTGACGTTATAAGTACCATTTGTGATAGAACTACTTGAACCTTGCAATAATGTTGCACCACTATTCAACGTAAAAGAACCATTGTTGGTAATTGTCCCATTAATTGTTGCTTTACAAGTTCCGCTTATTGTTAGCTCTTTCGAAGATGCGATGATGAAGGCGCCAGTTGATACTACGCTATTTAATTCATTGGTCACAATTAAGTTATCATTGAGTGTGACTGCACCTGCACCACTTTCTTTAGAAAGATTATAGATGTTTCCGCTGAATAATGAAGATGGTAAATTCAAGGCATCTGAATTGGTAAATGAAACTGTTCCTGCATCTGCATCGATGTTTCCACTTGTTTGGCTAACTGATCCACCAATAGTTAATGTATTTGCGCCAATATCTAACGTTCCTGATGTTAACGACAATGTTCCATTGATGTTAAAAGCTTGATTCATAATTGTAGTTCCAGCACCTGACTCAATCGTTAAATCATTCACGGTATTTGTGGTTGGTGTCGTCGCAAATGTTCCTATTGAAATTCCTTTAAATACATAATTCGCGGAACTACTGAAAGATTTAGTAACATAATTTAGCACAGCTAAAGAGATACTTTGTTCTGAAATAAGGGTTGCTCCAGATGACAAAATGAATGTTCCTGAACCGCTAATTTTACCTGTGCCTACTAATTTCAACGTCGCACCATTTGGTATTGTTAAATTATTAATCGTTAACGTAACCCCATTATCAACTTGAATTGTACCACCATTTAACGTAATTGTTTCCAAAGTTTGATTTGAACTAATTTGTAATGTTCCTCCATTAATTGTTACTGAATTTCCGACAGGAATTGTATTTCCTCCTGCTTTTGACAATTGTAAAATACCTTCATTTACCGTTGTTAAACCTGTATATGTGTTCCCTCCGGTCGTTGTTGAACCGTCTAAAATTAATTTTCCGGAACCTGATTTGGTTAATAATAATTTATTGGTCGATCCATCTTGCAAACCAAAAACAAATGCCGTTGGAGAGGTTGACCCATTAATTGTTAGAGTGGCATCTGTATTTCCATTATTAAATATTTTATTTACACCACTTCCAAAACCGCCGTTAATTATAGCAGCTAGCGTTTGATTTTTACCATTTAAATCCAAAGAACCCCCATTACCACTCGAGTAAGCAAATGTTAAATTAGTTGTCACAGGAAGAGCATTATCAATCCCTAATTTAACAATTCCAGAGTTTGCGGCATTCAAGATAGTTGCGCCTGAATAAGTGTTCGCTGCATTTAACGTTACGGTGCCTGCGCCCCCCGATGCTCCTGCTGCAAACATTAAATCTGCAGTTCCGCTAATGACGCCATTTGCTGTAATATCAAACCCACTTGTTGCCCCGATAATTGTTTTAACACTCGAATTATTTGTAATTGTAGCAGCACTACTTAAACTTGTACCTGTGGCCGTCCCAACAATCCCTGCAACTGAATTTGTTCCTATTCCACCTGCAGAAATAATGTTTATTGGAACAGAAATAGAACTATTCGCTGCAGATAAATTAATTCTTTGAGCAACAGCAGAGGTCGAAAGTGCTGAAGAAATACTTAAATTAGCGGTGCCTGTGCCACTGATGTTTCTGACATTAAAGGTGCCACTTGCCGGAATAGTTGTGTTGACATTTGGAGCAAAAGTTAATCCAATATTGTTATTTAAAATTATTGGTCCTGAGAGGGTTAATGAGCTCGTAGATGTTGTCGCGAGTGTATACCCATTAGTATTAAAATAAAAATTAGGAGCCGTTAATGTTGTATTAGCCGTTAATGGTATTGTAACAGTTCCTGATATCCCAGAAAAAACAGCATCTAAAGGAGTTGAGTTAGCTGCCCAAGTATTTAAAGTACCTGTCTCATTTGGTGTTCTCCAATTATTCGTTGTTGTAAGGTCCCAACTTCCTGCCCCCCCAGTTGCTGGAGTCGTATTTCCGTCCGCATCCCAAAAAAATTGGGCTAAAGCTGGAGTTGCAGAAAATGATGGACTTGCAACCCATGATGTTCCTTTTCTCGTATATATTTTGAAATTATACGTTGTTCCATTGGTGAGTGAAGTAATTGTAGTAGACGTTCCTGAACCCTTGTATAATACTACTCCGTTATCAAAATTTGAATTTAAAACATCTGTGAAACTGGTCGAATTTGCTGTATAAGAAGTTCCATCACCTGTTGGTAATGCAGAAGAAAAACTTTGGTTTGTAGCAACCACCATCATTTGATCATAACAAGATCCGTTTGTCCATGTTAGAATAGATTGCGAACTTCCATTTGAGGCAGAAGGATTTGAAATAACATCAGGTATTGAACAAGCAACAGCAGCAATCCCCGTCAATTTAAAGTCATCCATTAACCACCTTTCATTTCCATTATCATTGAATAACGTAATTCGTATTTTTAAATTTGCTGAAGCTGGAATATCAGTAATTGTTACATTGCTAAATCCGCTAGTTGTAGCAATACCTGCTGAAGATTGGAAATTTACAGGTGTGGCATTTCCATCATATGCGGTTGATGCGTTTCCTGTCCCTGAAGTCCATGACCACCTTGCATTTGAATTTCCCAAAACTCTAACAGTGCTGTAATAGGTTGTGCCACCGTCGGTACTTACTTCAACGGTAACAATATCGGTCGCATCTGCACCATTTCCAGTGCTTCCTACAGAATAAGATGCTAATCTAAAATTCAATTGAATCGATGTATAAGAACTTACATTAATGTTGTTTGTAGTTGTTAATGTAGCGGTTCCATTTGCTACACCCCTAGAATGAGTTCCTTCGGTAGCGTAAGCAGAAGAGGAAGGAGAATCTGCTGAGGAAGAAGTTGTTCCTGTGTAGTATGCCCCTCCCGACAATGTAAACAATGTTGTTGAATTATTTAAACCGTCAGTTGCAATATTGACCGCTTGCCCCATCACATTTCTGCAAAACAGCATCATCATTAGAAAGCTCCAGATTTTAACATAGGCGCTTAAACTCGATGATTGTTTCAGTTGAAAATTGATTGGATTGGTTAGATTTTCTTTTACTAATAGCGTTTTCATGGTGTTGGAGTTATGTAAAGAGCGACTGTTTTTAACCTCTTCAAAATTCAACTTTCTACATTGCTTACCTATTACGTTTGTATTATGATATTACCAAATTCATGACGTCAAAAATGATGTCATTGTTAAGAACCATTGAGCAACATAAAAAAGATTGATTTTAGAATTACTTCTTGAAACAATGAGCATTTTGAAGAAAAAATGATCCTTATTTTAAGAAAATGACTTGCCTCGAAATTTTGCCATCACATGTTTCCACAACCAAAATGGAAATGAATACATTTTTCCAAAGAATAACACTAAACGTGAATGAATAGATGTTGAGGAAAGTTCTCGCCATGTATTTCCACGGTATATCATTGAGACCTTTGCCAAATAATTGTCCTTATCGATTGATTCATCTGGATTTAGGTTGGAATCACCCTTGGTTACTAAATTTATTGTTCCACCGGATAAAATGATTTCATGAACTCGGTGAATCACCAAATAATCTTGTTTTTGAAAAGCTACTAAATCACCTTTTACAATAAAAGAAATATCGATTGGAGTCAATTTTACTTTTTGTCCGGGACGCAAAAATGGAATCATACTTTGACCATAGGCACTTAATTCTACAGAATGGCCTTCCATTAATAAGGACTTTACTGTTTCACTTAAGTATTGCTTCGTTTCTTGCATTTTAATATTCTCCTTCGTTCAAGTTTCAGCGAAGATGGATCCCACCCGTGTGAATTATTATCACTTTCTTTCCTGCAAAAATAGGATTCCCTAAAGAAATTTCATTGTTTAATGCATAAAACACTTTTCCCGTATAAATTGGTTCGATGTGAAAATCATTTAAAGTGTGGAATTCATCAATAAACGTTAATAGCGATTCACTTTTTTTGGCGTATCCACCGTGATGGTAGGTATCCCAAATGATCAATTTTGATTGCAAGGACTGAAACAAAGCATCGTTTTTAAGTAAGTTTCGCATTTCTTGAAGGACATCGAAGCCTTTCAGCACAGGAACAACAATCAATTTTGCATTTTCGGGAATCGACAATAGTAAACCAAGGCTTGTCGTGCATGTTCCTTGCGCTACAAGATAATAATCATATGTCTGATCCAACTCCGAAATGATTTCCTTACAACCCTGCACCCCCTCTAAATTTGCACCACCCTCAGGAATGACCCAATAAGATTCTCCCTGATCCTCAAACATACCTGACCGGTGCTTTTGAGCTGTAAATTCCGCGCGCGTCAAAAATTCTAATTTCATGCCCATCGAATCGCATTCTTGCAATACCGCATTTGATTGAACCATTAATTCTTCTCCTCGCACTTTTCCAATGACTTTTATTCCTAATTCTTTACCTGCGGCGGCACTTGCGATTAAATGATTCGAATATGCTCCACCATAGGTGATGATCCCCTTGCAATGGTTCTCTAACGCTTCAAGAATATTGTATTTTAACTTACGAATTTTATTTCCAGAAATAAATGGATGAATTAAATCATCGCGTTTCACGAACAATTCAATACATGCTGTGTTAAAGGGTAAGTTCACGCGTTGTTCTATGCTCTTATGAGTCAATTTCGTGAACCAACTATCTAATGTAGAAACAAATGAGTGAGGATTTTTCCGGTTTTTCAAAAAAGTCTAATTTAGACGAAGCTGACTATTATGTCTCTCCGGAAGGTTATATCGTTTTTACTGAAAAATACCATTTGAAAAGGGGGCATTGTTGCAAAAGTGGTTGTAAACATTGTCCGTATGGTTATGATTTTAAAACAGGTATTGTTAAGGGTATTAAAAAGGAAGAGGGTTAATGTGCTAATTTGCTAATGATTCAATTTGTTAATGGTTCAATTTGTTAATGGTTCAATATGCTAATTGTTCAATTTGCTGATTTTTCAATTTGCTAATTTTCTCGTCTTTCAACAATAAACCTTGTGCGCAGCGCACAATCCCATTGGCACATTAGCACATTAGCACATTAGCACATTAAGAAATTAGCATATTAACTATCACTTCGAATGCCTTTCTCCGGAAAACGTCCCTCATACTGACTCAAAACACTTTTAATGTACTTAATGTCGTTTTCTATATCTCCTGTTGGATAAAACAAACTATGGAATCCACCGGTTTTTGTTTTGAAATCAATGTAACAAATGTAAATGGGAACTCCGGCTTTTTGCGCAACATGGTAAAATCCTTTTTTCCAATGTGGATTGTAACTTCTAGTACCTTCGGGTGAAAAAACAATGAACATGGACTCATTTTCATCAAAATATTTTAAGGCCGTATCTGTTAAATTATTTTTCTTTTTTCGATCTACTGGAATACCGCCAATTGCCTTTAAAAACCATCCCAACGGAGGAAAAAAAAGTTCCTTTTTTATAAGGTAACGACCTTGAACACCGTATAAAATAAAGGCCATTCTTCCCAAGACAAAATCCCAATTAGAGGTATGTGGTCCAACAGCTATAACACACTTCTTGATGTCACTTGGAACGTTTTGGTCAATCTTCCACCCGGTCAGCCAAAAAATAAATCGCACGATAATCTTCATGTTCAAAGATAATCAATTCATCTTTCATATATCTTTACAGTTGAAATGAATCGTCTCAAGGAAATAACATATGTGCTCAGCTTAAGTTTTCTGTTCTTTGCAATAGTTCAACTTTCCCTTTTCGTCTCGAGAAAACCGAGTATGGAACAACGAATCCCATTAATGAAGGAAGCCAGTTTCGAATTAAGTGCACACCCATTAAGCTTAATAAAAGAGGTTCTATCAACTGAATTGTTTGAAGTAAAAAACCAAGCGTTTTTAAATCAACTTCATCAATTCAAGTCATCCATAGGATCAAAGAATGAACTAGAAGGTATCAATGTGGATCTCAATCAAGCCATGAGTTTACTTTTAATCAATTCAGAAGAATTCCAAGGACCTCTAATTCACTATTACGCTGAAAAAAGTTCAACAAAAAAAAAACCAGGGAAACACTACGTTCAACTTGGGAATGATGTCTTTTACTCTCCAGTAAAACCACTAACCAGCAAACAAGCCTTGTGGATTTTAAACCAAGTGAAATGGACAAGTAAATCAATCTCATCAGGACAGTTTATTGTTCAACAACGACTTAATGGAGAATTATCCGAAGGAAAAATTCAATGGAATAAAAATGAACTTCAATACGTAACGCAGGAAATAAAAACCAAGCAAACAGTGATTTTAAGTCCACGTTACTTTCATTACAGCAATCAATTCCCACGTAAAATTTTAAATGACATTCCGTTAAAAGTCAATATGCGAACGATGCTTGTTTCTTTGGAGCAGATATCCCTCAATTACGAAAGTGGGAAATTAACGGAGGACCAACAATTTCCATTTGCACCATCTTTTGAGGCTTTGTTGACGTACAAAGATCCCGCCGCAATGGAACGCGCCATTCAAACCATGAAGTCCGTATATGATTCATTGGACTGGAAAGGACAGTCAGTTAAAATGGGGACCCAAGACATTTTCTTTAAAAGAACAAGTCCGAAGACACTCTACATTTGTTCCAATCAAAAACAGTTTTGCCCGAATGGCAATCCAAATTTAACGAGATCCAATACGGGCTTTCTGTGCAAAGGTGATATAGGTAGATTAACCAGTATCAAAAATACCGGCTGGGCAGGACTTGTTTTGGACATGATTCCCGCATTTCGTGCGAGTAAAGAATTATTTGATGGTACGAAAAACGTTAGCAGTTCTAAAAATGGAATAGAGATTACTTTCAAACCAGGGAAAGCTGTACTTCATGAGTTACTCAAAACCCTCGTTGTTTATGGACAAGAATAGTTCTAGCCTTCTTCGAAACGATTAAAATCGTTTAAGTCTATATTTCATAAAAATAAAAAATCAACTTTCGTCGTAATGAATGAAACTTAAATTCATTAATTATGAAAACCTACCTTTTTTCATTTGAAAAGCTGGATGTTTGGAAAGATGCGCATGCATTGGTGCTTTTAACATTCACAGCAACAAAAAAATTTCCAACTTCAGAGCGTTTCGGACTCTCCAACTGGATGAAGCAATCCAGTATTGAAATTGTGAGTAACATTTCCTTGGGAAGTGGACCTGTTCCTAGAAAAGAACAAGTTGTGTATTATCAAAAGGCATATGCTGCCGGAATGGAATTGTTAAACCATGCCTTGATTGCACGAGACTTGGGATACTTGTCTCCAGAACATTGCTTGGAGTTCAGAGTTCACCTTGAAATGGTCACAGGGAAAATCCATGCACTTCGTAAAAGTGTGGCTGCAAAAACGCTAGAAGCAGCGTAATTTGCTTTTCAGTTTTTTTGTTCTAAAAAAAAGTCCCTGACACTTGTCAGGGACTTTTCTATTTTTAATGCGTAAATTAACGCGTAAATAGCATTTCTCTGAATTTTGGCAATGGCCATAGCTCATCTTCTACCAATAATTCCAATTTATCTGCATGGTAACGAATCTCATCAAAATGTGATTTTACGTGATCACAATAAGCAAGTGCTTTTTCCTCTGCATGTTCTAGTTTATTGGCGATTTTACGTTGCTCCAACATGGCATCAGATGCAGTTTTCATTTTATTCATGTGCATACTGATTTTCTCAATGATTTCAATTTGCGCTTTGGATGCAGCTTTACCAGCTTTATCACCTAAAATGCTCATCAATCCTTGCACGTTAGTAATCAATTTATTTTGATATTCAACAGCTGCAGGAATAAAGTTATTCTGAATCAAATCACCCATTAAACGAGATTCAATTTGAATTTTCAGTACGTAGTTTTCAAATTCAATTTCACGACGTGCATCCAACTCACGAGCAGAAAGAACACCCATTTCTTCGAATAATTTCGCAACGTTTTTATCGTGCCAAATTTGTAAAGCGCGAGGAGTATCTTTCAAATTCGCCAAACCACGTTTTTCAGCTTCGATTACCCATTCGTCTCCGTAACCATTTCCTTCAAATCGAATTTTCTTCGAATTTTTAATCATTGACTGCAATTCTTTCAAGATTGCTTCGTCTTTTCCTTCTCCTTTAGCGATGCGTGCATCAACCGCGATTTTAAAGACCCGTAATTGTTTCGCCATGATTGTATTTAAAACAATCATTGCCGATCCACAGTTTGCAGCTGATCCAACCGCACGGAATTCGAATTTATTTCCTGTAAAGGCAAATGGTGATGTTCTGTTACGATCGGTGTTATCCAACAAGATTTGCGGTATTTTACCAATGTTCAATTTTAACTCCGTTTTATCTTGTGGTGTCATTTTTCCAGCCTTGATGTTTTTCTCTAAATCATCTAATAACTGAGAAAGTTGACTTCCGATAAATACAGAAATGATTGCCGGCGGCGCTTCATTTGCTCCTAAACGATGATCATTTCCTGCGGATGCAATTGCAGCACGCAACAATCCAGCATTCTCATGAATCGCCATTATGGTATTCACGAAGAAAGTTAAGAACTGTAAGTTTGATTTTGGATTTTTTCCTGGAGCCAATAAGTTCACACCTGTATTTGTGCTTAATGACCAATTGTTGTGTTTTCCTGAACCGTTTACACCTGCAAATGGTTTTTCATGAAGTAAGACACGGAAATTATGTTTGCGTGCCGTTTTCTCCATAATGTCCATTAACAATAAATTATGGTCATTTGCTAAATTACATTCTTCAAAAATCGGTGCACACTCGAATTGATTTGGTGCTACCTCATTGTGACGTGTTGTAACAGGAATTC
>CANMFV010000014.1 GCA_947496835.1 Flavobacteriales bacterium
CTAAGGAATTATGTTTGGACAAAATTAAGTTTTATTAACTTAGCATGAAATTGAAATATTTGAACATTAGATACAACTTTTCAACGATAACAAACGTCTTGTGGACACAAAATTGAAAACATGAAAAAGGGTTTACTCATTATCTTACTTGTATTTACGCAGCAAATTGTTGCACAAAAGGCAAGTCCAGCATTAGCAAAAAGTTATTCAAAAACTGAATTACAGTTATTTGAACAAGATGGACAAGGAACAATCAATGTATTAAACTATGCTGTTGATCAAGCGTGTTACACCATTTTGATCCCTCAAGGGAAAGACGTTGATCAGTTTCCAACGATAAATTTAAAATCTAAAAAGGACATTCGTTTCACAGATTACCAACTACAAATTAAAGACCGCACGCAATACTTCAAAATCGAGGGAAGCAATGAACTTTTGGTTGTGAAGTCTATCAATGTTCTTAGGTTAGAAATGCAAAACAAGAAATAATGACAAAAAAAATACTTAGCATTTTATTCGTAGCGCTTGCTCATTTGGGATTCTCTCAAGTCACTTTAACGATAGCGGATCCGGATTATAGTCAAACAAACCCATTAAACTGTGCTGGAATTGTGCCAACAGGGGGAACAAACTTTATTGATGGTGTTGGAAATTATTTACCCAATACGGATCAAACGCTCGTTTTATGTCCTGATTTAGCGCAAGGATCGAAGGTCTCGATATCTTTTGCTACAAACATTGGTTTTGAGTTTGACATTCATCCAACAGACACTTTGTATGTGTATGACGGTCCAACAACCAGTGCACCATTGTTGGGTGCGTATAACTCAGGAACCAACCCGGTTGGATTTTTTGTTCAAGCATCTTTTCCGAATAATCCGTCCGGATGTTTAACCTTGCGTTTTCGTTCTAATGGAGCGAATGAAGGAACAGGGTGGGTGGCAAATGTCGCATGTGGAAATCCGCCTCAACCGATCGAACCGCACATTGAGGCATTTAAAAATGGTGTTGGTGCAAATATTTTGAATCCATTAGATACAGGGTATGTTGATTTGTGTTTTGGGGATTCAGTACTATTAATCGCTACACCGCTTTTCCCTTATTCCTTGGAAAATACGAACACGGGGTATACTCAAACGGTTGCTAATTGCAACTACACATGGACAATCGGTGGTGTTGGTCAATTTACGGGGAGTTCAATATGGTTTACGCCTCCCGCACAATCAGGTTATTATGTGGACTTGAAAGTCCAAGACACTTTCCCGCATCAAGCAAATATCTATTGTAAAGTTCGGGTTTCCCAGACTCCATTTTTTACTGGTACGGGACCTGTTGAGGACTCTGTTTGTTTGGGAGAAGAAACGAATTTATTGGGTGGAGTAACGGCAACAGATACAGTTGGAATCAATATTCCAGGGGGTCAATTTCAAATTGGTGGTGTATTTGCTGGCTTAACTTTTTTACCGGATGGAGCGGGTCAAACGTATTCGTCTTTAGTTCCAATGTCTGGATTTGATTCAACCGCAGTGATTACATCTGCCAATGATTTCGATGAGTTATGCATCGACATAGAACATTCCTATATTGGTGATATTGAAATTGCCTTAACCTGTCCGAATGGGACAACCGTTTCTTTAATGAATGCCTATAACCAAACACCTTTTGGTTGGAACGAATTAGTCCCCGGTGGTTGTGGAAATGGAATCGGAACCTTTCTTGGAAATGACACCAATATAGATGGTGGAAATCCAGGTACACCCGTTTGGACCTACTGTTTTTCACCAACAAGTGCTACCCTAGGAACCATATGTGCGGAGAATGCTTTGGGAAATACTGTGATCAATTCTTATGGTTTTCCTTCCATGAATCCAAATGGTGTGTATTTGCCGGACGGTGATTTTAATCAGTTTGCTGGTTGTCCAGTAAATGGCCCTTGGACTATTTCAGTTCAAGATAATCAGGGGATAGATGATGGATACATTTTCCAATGGGCGATTTATTTCAACGCCTCATTGTATCCTGAGTCAGAAGGATATCAAAATATTGTCATGAGTGATTTTTGGAATACTGACCCTTCAATTATATCAAGCCAAACAGATACCTTGATACGAATTCAACCAAGTGTAATTGGTGCTACCAATTATACTTATAATGTAACGGATAATTTTGGATGTACATACGACACGACTGTGACATTGTATGTAATGCCTAGACCTGTCATTTTTGATGACACACTGGCATGTAACTATGCTTTTCAAGTTCAAAACACGGTGTCTTTTAGCGGAGGAGCTTGGTTTTGCGCGGACACCTCGATTCATTTCTTGCCAAGTAGTTTAGTCGATAATCCGGAGATCAGTACGATGCAAGTAGGAGGGATTTACGATGTTAGGTACATAGATGATTTTTGTAACGACACCATTATTTCTCAAATTGAATTCGTACCCTATATTTACACCGAACTACTAGACACCTCGATTTGTTTAAACGCCAATTTTGAACTAAATCCTTTGAGAGTGAATTCTCAACCGTTACAAGCCGGATACAATCCACTGCAAACATTCGTTTGGGAAGATGGAAATACAGAAGTTCCACGCATTGTTAATGAACCTGGAGATTACATCTTTTATTTATCAAATCAATGTTACACTGTATCAGACGTAGCTACAATTCAGGTGAAGCCTTGTGACATTACGGCACCGAATATTATTTCACTTAATTCACATGAAGACAATGAATCATTTTATGTGAATTATGACGGGATTGCAGAATTCAAGTGTTATATTTTCAATCGATGGGGAAATGTGATTTATGAATATAGCGATCCAGCTGGAAAATGGAACGGTAAAACAAGTTCAGGAGACAAGGTAGAAGAAGGCACATATTTCTACCGCATTGATGCTGTGTTTGAGGGCGGAGAAGAAATACAAAAACACGGATTTGTCGTTGTGAAACACTAGGATTGACTACTTTTGTTCAAAATTGAACAACTATGTCAGATTTGTCTTTCGCACAAGAAATCCAAGAAGGAATTCCATCATCTATACCTTTAGAAAAACCTTGGGATTTACATGTTAATCATGCGCCAAAACGCAAAGATATTCTTTCTGCTGATGAAAAGAAACTAGCAATTGCCAATGCGCTACGCTATTTCCCAAAGGAACAACATGCTGAATTAGCGAAAGATTTTATTGCAGAGTTGAATACTTACGGACGCATTTATATGCACCGTTACCGTCCATCGCACCCAATCTTTGCGCGCTCAATTTCGGAATACCCCGGAAAATCACTTCAGGCTCGTGCAATCATGTTGATGATTCAAAATAATTTGGATCACGCTGTAGCTCAACATCCACACGAGTTAATCACCTATGGTGGAAATGGAGCGGTATTTCAAAACTGGATTCAGTATCGCTTAACGATGAAGTATCTGTCCGAAATGAACGATGAACAGACCTTAGTCATGTATTCAGGACATCCAATGGGTTTATTCCCCTCGCATAAAAATGCACCTCGTGTTGTCGTAACCAACGGGATGATGATTCCAAATTATTCCAAACCAGATGATTGGGAGAAATTCAATGCGCTTGGCGTCACGCAATACGGACAAATGACTGCTGGTTCATACATGTACATTGGTCCACAAGGAATTGTGCATGGTACCACGATTACTGTATTAAATGCTGTACGTCGTTTGGCGAAAAACAGAGATGACATCAAAGGTAAATTGTTCTTAACGGCAGGTCTTGGTGGAATGTCAGGAGCTCAACCGAAGGCAGGAAACATTGCAGGAGTTATTTCGGTTACGGCAGAAGTGAATCCGAAAGCTGCTAAAACACGTCATGAACAAGGATGGGTGGACGAAATAATTTCCGACCTAGACGAATTATCGACACGTGTTAAAAAAGCACAAGAGGCAAAAGAAGTCGTTTCGATTGCTTACCTCGGTAACGTAGTTGATGTTTGGGAGAAATTTGATGAAACGGGTGTTCATGTAGATTTAGGTTCGGATCAAACTTCCCTTCACAATCCATGGGCAGGGGGATATTATCCTGCAGGACTCACCTTTGAAGAGTCTAACGAAATGATGGCGAATGATCCGGACAAATTCAAAGAATATGTCCAAGAAAGTTTGAGACGTCACGCAGCTTCAGTAAATAAGCATACACAAAGAGGCACGTATTTCTTTGATTATGGAAATGCATTTTTACTAGAATCTTCAAGAGCCGGCGGAGATGTGATGGCAGAAAACCACATCGATTTTAAATACCCTTCCTACATTCAAGATATTTTAGGACCAATGTGCTTTGATTACGGATTTGGTCCATTTAGATGGGTCTGCGCTTCTGGAAACTCAGAGGATTTAGCGAAAACAGATGCAATTGCCTGTCGTGTATTAGAAGAAATGATGGTACATAGTCCGATTGAAATCCAACAACAAATGGCGGACAATATTCAATGGATTAAAGGAGCCCAAGAAAATAAAATGGTGGTTGGTTCACAAGCGCGAATTCTATACGCAGATGCAGAAGGAAGAATGCGCATTGCGGAAGCCTTCAATCAAGCAATTGCGAATGGAGAAATTGGCCCAGTAATTTTGGGTCGTGATCACCATGATGTTTCTGGAACGGATTCACCATACCGTGAAACCTCTAATATTTACGATGGATCACGATTCACGGCTGATATGGCTATTCAAAATGTGATTGGAGATAGTTTCCGTGGAGCAACATGGGTTTCCATCCACAATGGAGGTGGTGTAGGCTGGGGAGAAGTTATTAATGGAGGATTTGGAATGCTATTAGATGGAAGTGCGGATGCAGATCGTAATTTAAAAATGATGTTGCATTGGGACGTGAACAATGGAATCGCACGACGCAATTGGGCCCGTAACGAAAATGCCATTTTCGCCATCAAACGTGCGATGGAAATTGAACCAAATCTAAAAGTAACCCTGCCAAATTTGGTCGATGATCAATTGTTAGATGATATCTTTTAAGGTTTAAATGCTTCTTCCAGAAAGCGACCTTTGCTTGTTGGCATGTCAAAGTGAAGAAGGCTTGAAATAGTTTTCGAAATATCGATTAACTCCCCTTCTTTTTTGATTGAAAGTCCCTTTGGAGTATCTGGACCTAAAACCAAAAGTGAAATGTGTTTGCAGCCTTCGCAACGGTCTCCATGGTTCACAAATCCTGATTTCACACCGTCTAAATGTCTTCCGTGGTCGTTTGTGATAAACAAAGTTGTTTGGTTTTTCATCGTTGGATTCGATTGAATCATCTGCCACAAACGCGCGGTATAGGCGTCACATGCCGTAATGGACTCCTGGTATTTCTCCCAGTTATTTGCATGTCCGTAAACATCTACTGCCAATAAATTAATCAGCATCACATGGGGCGCGTTTGGACTCGAAACTAACTCACTTACTTTTTCGAATGTTTCCTCATCTCTACCGTAACCAATTCCTTTTCCAAATGGACCGCAATACGTTGAAGCCAAAAATTGATTACGCCATTTTTTATTTTCTGTATTTGCAAGTACGTCCAGTTTCCCTTTGCTTGCGACAATAAATGCATCTGTTTTATTTGCACCTGAAGATTGAAGATAATATTGGAATAGAGAAGGGTTTTTTGGCAAACTTGTGCCTGAATTTGAAATGCGTTGGTAAACTCCTGTTGAAATAGCCGTATGACCTGGAACAGTATAGGTAACTCCATTGTTTTGGAAATCTTCGTAAAACGCACCTTCATACCGAAGTGAGTCACATAACACAGGACTTAAACGGCAGGAAGTATCGCCATACGTTTCACTGTAACGTGGTCCATCAATCACTAAAATGACTACATACTTTGTTTGATAGGAATTGTTTCCTTGTTGAGCGAAAAGTGTGGACCCAAAAAGTAAAAAAACGAATGTAGTAATGTGAATTTTCATAATTCAAAAATACACATTATCCAACGTCCTTTAGTCTTTTAGAATTTTTACCGTTTGAATATGTTTTCCATCTCGTGTGACACGAAGTAAATAAACGCCTTTTTCAAGCGTTGAAATATCCAACGACTTGGATTGTTGGTCTCCACTTAGCACCAATTTCCCTTGAAGATCCAAAAGTTGAATTTCATCAGAATATTGAATTCCTTCGAGGTTCAACATGGATGAAGCAGGATTCGGATATACCGTTATTTCAGGGCCTGTAATGTTTGATATGCCACTTAAATTAGTGTCATAGATGACGCGAATCGGAATGGATTTGTGAACGGTTTGAGCAGGAACTCCGTTATCCGTTACATCTATTTCGATGCTGTAAATCCCTGGCTGTACACTCGTTGCATCAAAAGTGACATCATATTGTGTGAATTCACCGTTTGGAATGGCAATATAACTCAAGGCGCTTGGTAACGAACATTGAATAGTTGTACTTAACAATTGTCCAATTTCAGGAGTACTTACACCAAGGGTAAAATCAACAGCATTTAAACTTTTGTGTAAGGTATCACCTGTGTAAACATCAATGGTATCACAAATAAGGCTACTCATGACAAGTGGTGGAATATTCGTTGTAGAACCTGCTAAATTGAAGTAGATTTCTTGGTTATCGAGAAAATCAACTTGATCAATGGTATTGTAAGGCCCGTCAAAAGCGGTTCCGAGTGTGTCGAATTGACCAACTTGAAAATAATCAAGTCCGTTGCCAATGTTTACTCCAACTGTTGCAGGAGAACCACTGAATCCATTTATCCCTCCGGATGCAGCACCCGTTGTCCATTGCATGTCGCCATAACAAAAGGATACGTTGTTTCCTGTTGGAACGATGGTGTCTTGTCCATCCGAAATGATTAATTGGAAGGTGTTTAATTTATCTTCCATCATGCTGAAATAACCAACATGATCCCAAACAATCACAAGGGAATGAGGATTCAACTTATACCAAACATTTCCGCCATTTGTGGAACGTGTGTCAACATCTGCCCAGAATGGAGCAATCATGTTAAAAGACGGATCTGGAAACGTAAATGCGGTAAAGGTGTTGTACGGCGTGGTAAACGAAATATTCCCATTATTGTTGATGTATAGGCTGTCGTACGTTGTCCCGTAAAAGCTAAAACTAAATGGCAGGTAGATACTATTCGAATATAAATCATCATTCGGAGCCATGGCCAACATAAACGTAGAGTCCAATGGAATTAAACAATCGCAGACACCTGACTTTTCAGATTTTCCAGTGTAATGAATACCGGTATTTGCCGAATTCATATGATTTATTAACGTCTGATTTGAAATCAAGCCCTGTGATTTCAAAATTTGATATTCTTTTGAATCCAGTTTAATGGATTGACTTGTAACCGTAAATGTAAAAAGCCCTATAATTCCTAGTAGTAATGCTCTCATAATAATGGTGTTATAATAATTTGAGTTTAAAAATACAATTTTATTTATAAGAAACGAAAACATTCAGATAATGGTTGTGTTTTCTATGTAAATAATCAAATAAACGTTTGTACAAATACCATAAAAGTGGTAATTTTGTGAACGATTTAGAGTTTATTTATAATTAATCTAAATAAAAACTGATTATGATTACAGTTACAGACAATGCAAAGAAGCAAGCAATTAGGTTGATGGAAGATGAGGGTAAAGAAGGTCTTTTTATCCGTGTTGGAGTGCAAGGTGGTGGTTGTTCAGGATTAATGTATCAATTGACATTTGATAATCAGGATTTGGAGGGAGATAAATCCTTTGAAGACAATGGAATCAAAGTTGTCGTTGACAAGAAAAGTTACCTTTATTTAATTGGAACGACCTTGGATTTTTCCGGAGGATTAAATGGAAAAGGATTTGTGTTTCAAAATCCGAATGCAGATCGAACATGTGGTTGTGGAGAGTCTTTCTCTGTTTAAGAAAAAGCTATGGCAGGATATACTGAAAATGAGTTAGCTCAAGATCTAGAAAATCAAGAATATAAATTCGGATTCGTAACGGAAATAGAATCAGATACCGTTCCAATTGGATTAAATGAGGACATCATTCGCTTAATTTCCTCTAAGAAAGAAGAGCCAGAATGGTTGCTTGAATACCGATTAAAAGCGTTTGCTCTTTGGAAAGAGATGACTGAGCCAGAATGGGCACATGTGCATTATCAAAAGCCAGATTTTCAAGCAATCGCTTACTATTCAGCACCAAAACAAACAAAAAAATATGAGTCTTGGGATGATGTGGATCCTGAAATGAAAGAAACCATGAAAAAATTGGGGATTTCTATGGAAGAGCAACAACGTTTAACTGGTGTTGCAGTAGATTTTGTGATGGATTCTGTTTCTGTAGCAACATCATTCAAAGAAAAACTCGGCGAACTTGGCGTGATTTTCTGCTCTTTTTCAGATGCAGTTCAAAATCATCCAGAGCTTGTCAGAAAACACATGGGTTCAGTCGTTCCAATGACCGATAATTTTTACGCGGCCTTAAATGCAGCCGTTTTCACGGATGGATCTTTCTGTTACATCCCGAAAGGTGTTCGTTGTCCAATGGAATTATCGACTTACTTCCGCATCAATGCAGGAGGAACAGGTCAATTTGAACGAACGCTAGTAGTAGCCGATGAAGGTTCGTATGTTTCTTATTTGGAAGGATGTACAGCGCCTCAACGCGATGAAAATCAATTGCATGCCGCCGTGGTTGAATTAATTGCCATGGATCATGCAGAAATTAAATATTCTACTGTTCAAAACTGGTATCCAGGGGACAAAGAAGGGAAGGGTGGCGTATTCAACTTTGTTACGAAACGTGGCATGTGCCATAACCATGCAAAAATATCTTGGACCCAAGTAGAAACAGGATCTGCTGTCACTTGGAAATATCCATCATGCATACTCAAAGGAGATTATTCAATTGGTGAATTCTATTCTGTTGCCGTAACGAATCACTACCAACAAGCAGATACAGGTACGAAAATGATTCACCTTGGCAAAAACACGAAGAGTACGATTATTTCTAAAGGAATCTCTGCAGGAAAATCTCAAAATTCTTACCGTGGTCTTGTCCAAATAAATAAAAGTGCTCATAACGCTCGAAATTTCTCACAATGTGATTCCTTGTTGATGACTGACGAATGCGGAGCGCACACGTTTCCGTACATCGAATGTAAGAATCCAACAGCGAAAATTGAACATGAAGCAACAACGTCGAAAATTGGTGAGGACCAATTATTCTACTGCATGCAACGTGGTATCAGTGAGGAAAAAGCGATAAGCCTAATCGTAAATGGATATTGTAAAGAAGTGTTAAACCAATTACCGATGGAATTCGCTGTAGAAGCACAAAAGTTACTAGCAATTAGTTTGGAAGGTAGTGTTGGATAAAAAAAGAATTAAGTTCTGATTAAGAAAAGATAAGAGATGATTAAAATTGAAAATTTACACGCAAGTATCGACGGAAAGGAAATCCTTAAAGGATTAAACTTGGAAGTAAAAGCGGGAGAAGTTCATGCCATAATGGGTCCGAATGGTGCCGGGAAAAGTACACTTGCAAGTGTATTAGCTGGACGTGAAGACTATGAAGTAACTGCTGGAACAGTTGATTTCGATGGAACCGATTTATTGGAGTTATCGACGGAAGATCGTGCACGTGAAGGTTTATTCTTAGCCTTCCAATACCCTGTTGAAATACCAGGTGTGTCGAACGTTAATTTTTTACGAACAGCATTAAATGAAATTCGTGCTTATAGAGGCGAAGAACAAATTTCAGCGAAGGATTTCATGGCAAGAGTGCGTGAGAAATCTGCTATCGTTGAATTGGATAGTAAATTGGCATCTCGTGCAGTAAACGAAGGTTTCTCGGGTGGTGAGAAAAAAAGAAATGAGATATTTCAAATGGCGATGTTAGAGCCGAAACTAGCGGTTCTTGATGAAACGGATTCTGGTTTGGACATCGATGCTTTGCGCATTGTAGCAAATGGAGTAAATACCTTGAAGTCGGATAAAAATGCGACGATTGTGATTACACATTACCAGCGCTTACTTGATTACATCGTTCCTGATTTCGTTCATGTTTTATATAATGGACGCATCGTTATGACTGGAACAAAAGAACTGGCGTTAGAATTAGAGGAAAAAGGATATGATTGGATCAAAGATTCAATCGACGCGTAAGAAAAAGCAATGGAAAACTCGAATAAATTAAGTCAATTCGCAAGTCGATTTTCTTCTACAGAAATCACCGGTCTTCTTCCAATGGTAGATGTGGCTCGTGCATTTTTGGAGGGAAATGACTTCCCTACAACAAGAGTAGAACGTTTTAAATATACCCGCTTGACAAAATTGGCAAATGCACAATTTGAATCAAGTGATGTTTCTTTGCCTTCGGATTACCATAAACACCAAATCTGTTCAGGTGCATATGCGATTTACAATGTAAATGGAAAGGTGTTTTTACCAGAAACTGCGTTACCCGAGGGGTTAAGTATTGATTTCATTTCTTCCGAAAAAGCCTTGCCTACATCAACGGTGAAAGATGTGTTTGCGGGCATGAATGTGTTGTATGCGCAATCGGGCGTTTGTGTACATGTAGCGAAAAACATGGTGCTAGACCGCGTTATTGAAATTGTTCATGTTTGCACAGGTTCTTTTGCAGGATTTAGTCGTAACCTCCTTTCTGTCGGCGAAAATGCGCAGGTAAAAGTATTATTGACCTTCGTTTCTGAGCAAACAAAAGAGTGTTTTTCGCATGTCCATACCTCCATTCAAGTGGGTAGACACGCAAACGTGAACGTAGAAAAAGTACAAATAGAATCAAGTGAAATGTTTTCATTTTCGGATGAAGAGATTTGGCAGGATGCGGATTCAGTCTTTCAAATAAATACGTTGACATTGGATGGAAATTTAGTTCGTAACGATTTACATATTCAAGTTCAAGGTGAACATGCAGAAACGCATCTAAATGGCATGTACATGCTCAATGGTCAGCAGCACGTTGCAAATTATACAACGGTTGATCACCAAGTACCAAATTGCGAAAGCCATGAGCTTTACAAGGGTATTATGGATGATAAATCACTAGCAGTGTTTAACGGGAAAGTATTTGTTCAACAGGATGCACAGAAAACGAATGCATTTCAATCAAACGCCAATGTTTTGATAAGTGAAGATGCAAGTGTCAATTCCAAACCAGAATTAGAGATTTATGCAGACGATGTCAAGTGTTCTCATGGATCGACAACTGGTCAGTTAGACGATGAAGCATTGTTTTATCTAAGAGCAAGAGGGATCTCACAAAAAGGCGCGACTCAATTGTTATTAACTGCGTTTATGTCCGATGTTTTAGGTAAAATCAGTATTCCTGAAGTAAAGAACAAAGTAGTTGAAGTGATCAATAATCGTTTTGATTGGGAACTTACTCTTTAAAACGTAATCCAAAATTTATAGACCAAAAAAAAACCTGACGAAGTCAGGTTTTTTTTTGAATTAGAATTTTATCCGTTTAAGGCTTCAGCTCCACCAACGATTTCAAGAATCTCATTGGTAATAGCAGCTTGTCTTGCTTTGTTATAGCTTAATTTAAGGCTTTTCTTCAACTCGTTTGCGTTGTCAGTTGCTTTGTGCATGGCCGTCATCCGTGCACCATGTTCAGCAGCAAATGAATCGCGAATTGATTTAAATAATTGAAGTTTTAGTGATTTAGGAATCAAATCCTCAACGATTTCCATCTTCGATGGTTCGAATAAATAGTCACCTGTATTTCCACCTTCCGTTACTGTTGGTACGATTGGCAAGAATTGTTCTGTTTCCACAAATTGAGTGGCAGCGTTAATGAAACGATTGTAAACAAGAACGATTTTATCAAACGATTTGTTGTGAAACTGTTGAATAATTTCTTCTGCTAATTCAGCAACAACTCCGAAACGCAAATCGGCATAGACATCTTCCATGTTGTCAATGCGCTCGTTAGAGTAATGGTATTCAGTGCGCTTGTAAACATCTCTTATTTTCTTTCCAACGCTTAAAACGTGAACGTTTGCATCTTTGTAATCTTCATGGATGAGAACACCAACACGTTTGATTACATTATTGTTGAATCCACCACACAATCCACGGTTGGAAGTGATTCCAACAATTAGTACATTTTTTACGTCGCGTTGCTCAGAATAGGCATTTTCAGATAGATCCAATGTCGCACTTAAGTTCTCAAGGATTTCCTTCAATTTTCCAGCGTAAGGACGCATTTGCGTAACTGCATCTTGTGCGCGTTTCAACTTCGCAGCAGATACCATCTTCATTGCTGAAGTGATCTGCATGGTTGAACCCACAGAGGTAATTCGGTTACGTATTTCTTTTAAATTAGCCATTCTTGATGTTTATCTTCAATCAAATGATGGGGGACAATTAGAATTTCTCAGCGACTTCTTTCGCAACTTTCGTTAAAACAGCTTCGATTTCATCTGTGTATTTTCCAGCTTTCAAAGCAACTAGCGTGTCAGCATGTTTCGCTTCTAAAACCGTTAAATAATCTTTCTCGAAGTTTTTAACTTGGTTA
>CANMFV010000015.1 GCA_947496835.1 Flavobacteriales bacterium
AAGGTTGACTTGGATTTGAATATTTCGTTCGCGTAACGCATCTACTTTCTTAAAAGCCCCAAAATAATAAGGATAGCGTTCGTAATGTGCGATAACGGGTACATAACCTGCAATTTGTAAATTAAAGAGTGCTTGTGCTTCGTACTGTGATGGACTCAAGAATCCAAATTCCATGAGTACATAGTTATTGCCAAAACTTAAAATATCGTTGCGTTCTATAATTGGAAGGAAGGATTCGTCACAGTAATATTCAGCAGCAGCTTCGATCTCAATCTTCATCCCTAATCGTTCGATTTCCGCACGGACATCTGCTAGTCCACCAAGGATCGTTTTTGGAGTATTGGGGTGAACATCGTTTAAAATATGTGGCGTTGTCACCACTTTTCGGTAGCCTAATTGTTCAAATTTCGCTAACATCGCAATGGTATGATCCATCGATGGAGACCCATCGTCAATTCCAGGAATCAAATGACTGTGCATATCAACCTCAAATTGACTTAAATCAAATGTGGTATTAGATTTTGAACTGAAAAGATTTTTAAAAAAGCTCATAATAATTAGCACATTAGAAAATTAGCACATTAGCACATTAGGAAATTAGCACATTAGGAAATTAACACATTAGCAAATTAGCACATTAGCAAATTAGCACATTAGAAAATTAGCCCATTAACGTTTATTATACATCATCTCATAGTAATCCTGATACGCACCACTCGTCACTTTTTCCACCCAATCCTGATTTTCCAGGTACCAATCAACCGTTTTAGAAAGTCCCTCTTCAAAGGTAATGGATGGAGTCCAGCCGAGTTCTTCTTCTAGTTTGGAAGCATCGATGGCATATCGCTTATCATGTCCAGCACGGTCTTTTACGTAGGTAATCAATTCTTCAGATTCTCCTTTGTTTCGTCCTAATTTTTCATCCATCAATTGACAAAGAAACCGAACTAATTCGATGTTCGTCCATTCGTTAAGCCCACCAACATTATAGGATTCACCGATTCTTCCTGTATGGAAAATGGTGTCAATTGCGCTCGCATGGTCTTCCACCCACAACCAATCACGGATATTATCTCCTAAGCCGTAAACAGGAAGTGGTTTCTTATGCTGAATGTTGCGAATCATCAAAGGAATCAACTTTTCTGGAAAGTGATGACTTCCGTAATTATTAGAACAATTCGACATTTTTATTGGTAATCCATAGGTATGGTAAAATGCCATTACAAAATGATCTGAAGAAGCTTTCGAGGCTGAATATGGGCTTCTTGGGTCGTATGGGGTCTGTTCGGTGAATAAACCTTCATCTCCTAGGCTTCCATAAACTTCATCGGTTGAAACGTGGTGAAAAACGTGACCATCTGTTCCTTTCCATGCATCTTTTGCTGCTTGTAATAGATTTACTGTACCAACGACATTTGTCATGACGAAGTCCATGGGGCCTTCGATTGAACGATCCACGTGTGATTCTGCTGCTAAATGAATGACATCTGTCACAGCGTATTTCTGAAAAATTTCACGAATCGCCTTCGCATCTACAATATCCGCTCGTTCAAAACGGTAATTGGGGTGATTGGCTACATCCTTCAGGTTTTCTAAATTTCCTGCGTAGGTTAGTTTATCGACATTCACGATGAGGTAATTCGGATAGTTGGCCAAAAAGCGTCGAACGACGTGTGAACCAATGAATCCAGCTCCACCGGTAATGATGATTGTTTTTTTCATTTGAATTGTTTTTACAGAGACCAATACGTTAAATCATTTATTTTCCCGCGGTAAATCCCTTTCACATCTACAAAAACACCTTTTCCATCTTTCATTAATCCTTTGAAATAAGTTTCGTCGAATTGACAATATTCTCGGTGGTTAACGGCTAGAATAATGGCGTCGTAATCCGTACGAATGTCATTAACCAGCCCAACACCATATTCATGTTCCATTTCGGACGAATCAGCATGAGGATCAATTACATCGACGTTAATTTGAAACGATTTCAATTCATTGACAACGTCAATTACCTTGGAATTACGGATGTCGCTCACATTTTCTTTAAACGTTGCACCCATCACCAAAACGTGTGCTTCTTGAATCATTTTTCCTTGTGCAATGATTTTTTTTGCCGTTTGTTTTCCAATATAGAATCCCATGGAATCATTCACGTATCGACCGGAATTAATCACCTTTGAATGGTAACCTAATTGCATGGCTTTGTGCACCAAATAGTACGGATCGACACCAATACAATGTCCACCTACAAGACCTGGGTAAAATTTCAAGAAATTCCATTTTGTTCCTGCAGCTTCGAGAACATCGTATGTATTAATGCCCATTTTATTGAAGATAATTGAAAGTTCGTTCACCAAAGATATGTTGACATCACGCTGTGTATTCTCAACGATTTTCGCCGCTTCAGCAACTTTTATGCTTGTCGCACGGTGAACTCCTGCAGCTACTACTAATTCGTATGTTTTCGCAATTTGATCCAAAGATTCCTCGTCACAACCAGAAACGATTTTAATGACATTTTGCAACGTGTGTTCTTTGTCTCCTGGATTAATGCGTTCAGGTGAATAACCAACTTTGAAATCCTCCGGGAATTTCAGACCAGATTCTGCCTCTAAAATGGGAATGCAATCTTCTTCCGTACAACCTGGATAAACCGTAGATTCAAATACCACGTAATCTCCTTTTTTTAATACTTTCCCAACTGTACGACTTGCTCCTAGCAATGGTTTTAAGTCAGGAAGGTTTGTTTCATCGATGGGCGTTGGAACAGCGACAATGAAGAAATTTACATCGGCTAATTCGTTGATATCCGCCGTAAACATAATGTCACGATTCTCAAAATCCGAAGCTTCCAATTCGCGACTTGGATCTTCTCCACGACGCATCATATCTACACGAGCTTGATTGATGTCAAATCCAACCACTTTCACGCGTTTAGCAAATTCCAACGCAATCGGTAATCCAACATAACCTAATCCGACCAATGCGAGTTTAGCTTCTTTCTTTATTAAATTTTCGTAAATCATGTATTTCATTTTTTATAGTCACTCCGCCGCAACGGAAACTCATTAGCAAATTATGCAATTAGCACATTCGGCAATTAGCAAATTAGATAATATTAGCACATTAGCATATTAGATAATTAGCACATTAGCACATTAGCAAATTAACCCATTAACCCATTAACCCATTAACATCCCTCACCTTATAAATTCGCTCAATAATTTCCACCACTTTCATTCCTTCTAAAGCATTTGTCGTTGGTGATGTGCGTCCTTTCAATGAATCAATAACATTAGTGATGACGTAATTATGGTTAGCAGCAGATCCTTTGTATGGACCATAGTCGTTCCCCGGATTCGTTGGCGCTAACTCTGGCATTTCATAGTTCGTAATGTTACAAACCTCAACTTCGTTCATATATTGGCCGCCGATTTTAACCGAACCATTTTTTCCAATGATCGTCATGGATGATTCTAAATTTTGATTGGCAACCGATGTAGAGTAATTCAACGAACCCATTCCACCATTTACAAAGTCAAAACTCACGAAACCAGAATCTTCGAAATCAGTAAAATCTTTGTGATTGAAGTCAGCAAATTTCCCTTGGATGTTATCAATGTCTCCAAATAACCAGTACATGATGTCTATGAAGTGACTGAATTGTGTGAACAAGGTTCCACCGTCTAAATCTCCGGTTCCTTTCCATCCGCCGGCTTTGTAGTAGCGTTCATCTCGGTTCCAATAACAGTTTAATTGAACCATGTAAATGTCACCCAATACCTTGCGGTCGATGAGATCTTTAATCCATACGGATGGTGGTGAATAGCGATTCTGCATGACGCAAAACACTTGTTTGGAAACTTGTAAAGATTTGTAAATGATGCGCTCGCAACTTTCTTTGGACAAACCCATT
Source organism: Flavobacteriales bacterium (assembly GCA_947496835.1). Taxonomy (GTDB): domain Bacteria; phylum Bacteroidota; class Bacteroidia; order Flavobacteriales_D; family Crocinitomicaceae; genus UBA952. The sequence continues at coordinate 3,920 of CANMFV010000015.1, forward strand.
GGTTTTTCACAAACAACGTGTTTTTTGTGCTCCAGAGCCAATAACGCTTGCTCCGCATGTAAGCCGTTGGGTGTACACACATTGATTACGTCAAATTCCAATCCGCTCGCAAATAATTCTTCCATAGTTGAAAAGAAAGGAACATCGAATTCTTGTGCTTGGCATTCTTCTTTACCGCGGACATCAACCATTGCAACTAATTCACCTTCGGCATCGCGGCGAATCATCTCTGCATGACGTTTTCCTATGTGTCCAGCGCCGATAACGGCAAATTTAATTTTTGACATATTTTATTTTTAATCTGGGAAAACCTTTGGTTTTCTATTATTCATCTGCAATGCGCCAAAAAGCATGACTTGTGGCTGCGTTAACAATTAAACGTTGGGACATTCCCTGAACGATTCAATTTATATAATTATTCTTCATTTTCTTTTTGCACTGTTAGGGCATGCCTTAAACAATTCAATTTATCATTCATTATCTCTTTGCACGATCAGGGCATGCCCTGATCCTGTCAAACGATACTTTTGACCACTTTCTGGGCACTCGGCTATATTATTCTCGTTAAAATTTAAACGGTGACCATATTCGGACATCCATCCAATTTGACGTGCGGGATTTCCAACAACAAGCGCGTAATCTGGAACATGTTTGGTAACTACGGCCCCAGCACCAATAAAGGCGTATCGCCCGATGTCGTGACCACAAACGATTGTTGCATTTGCACCAATACTCGCTCCTTTTTTGACAATTGTTTGCAAGTAACTATCGCGGCGAATGACTGCACTGCGTGGATTCATCACATTCGTAAAAACCATGGATGGCCCTAAGAATACGTCGTCCTCGCAAATGACACCCGTATAAATGGAAACGTTGTTTTGTATTTTGACGTTGTTCCCGAGAATAACCTCCGGTGAAACGACGACATTTTGTCCAATATTACATGAATTTCCGATGGTGCAATTGGGCATGATGTGTGAAAAATGCCAGATTTTGGTTCCTTCACCAATCTGACATCCTTCATCTATAACTGCTGTTTCGTGAGCGAAATATTTCATTTACTTCGAAATGTATTTATCAAAATTATTATGGTCCGTTTCCATTAATTCTTCTTTACTCAAACTTTGGAAATAAGCATACGTGAGTTTCAGTCCTTCACTACGGTCTATTTTCGGCTCCCAATGAAGGATTTCACGTGCTTTAGTAATGTCTGGTTGACGCTGTTTGGGGTCATCTACGGGTAAATCCTTATAGATCACTTTTTGCGTTGTTCCAGTTAAGGCAATAATTTCCTCAGCGAATTGTGAAATAGTAATTTCGGACGGATTCCCAACATTCACGGGGTACGGATAGTCACTCATTAGTAAACGAACAATTCCTTCTACTAAGTCATCGACGTAGCAAAATGAACGTGTTTGAGATCCATCACCGAAAATGGTCAAATCTTCTCCACGCAATGCTTGACCAATAAATGCAGGAAGTACACGCCCATCATTCAGTCGCATACGTGGACCATAGGTATTGAAGATGCGAACAATACGCGTTTCCACACCATGAAAATTGTGGTAGGCCATCGTGATAGCTTCTTGGAAGCGTTTGGCTTCGTCGTAAACGCCACGTGGACCAACTGGATTTACATTCCCCCAATAGTCCTCTGTTTGTGGATGAACGGTTGGATCACCATAAACCTCAGAAGTGGATGCAATGATCAATCGAGCTCCTTTTGCTTTTGCAAGACCGAGGCAATTGTGAATTCCTAAAGATCCTACTTTCAATGTTTGAATAGGGATTTTTAAATAATCTATCGGACTTGCAGGAGATGCAAAATGTAGAATGTAATCAAGTTCACCCGGTACATGAATAAACTTGGAAACATCGTGGTTGTAAAATTCAAATTGTTCCAAAGGGAACAAATGTTCAATGTTTTTTAGACGTCCAGTGATGAGGTTATCCATTGCAATGACATGGTAACCATCTTTGATGAAACGATCACATAAATGGGATCCTAAAAAGCCGGCTGCACCGGTAATGAGAACACGTTTCATTTTTTAACAAGGTTGCGACCAATGCTCGAATAATAGAATCCTTTTTCGTTCATTTCGTCCGTTTCATATAAGTTTCTTCCATCAAAGATAACCGCATCTTTCAAGCGATTTCTCATTTCTGAAAAATTTGGATTTCGGAAGACACTCCATTCCGTGCAAATCAATAAGGCATCTGCTTGATTTAATACGCTGTATTCATCCGTTGCAAAAGTGATTTTATCACCCAAAATACGCTGTACATTCGGCATCGCTTCTGGATCATAAGCACCTACGGTAGCACCTGCTTGAAGTAGTTCTTCAATCATATACAAAGCTGGAGCCTCACGAATGTCATCCGTATCCGGTTTAAAGGCTAAGCCCCAAATGGCAATGTGTTTTCCAGAAAGGTCACCTCGGAAGAAGTTCTTCATTTTTGGAAATAATTTTGTTTTTTGGTCTTGATTGACCTCCATTACCGCATTTAAAATTTTAAAGTCGTAATTATTTTCAATTCCTGATTTGGCTAAGGCTTGAACATCTTTCGGGAAACAAGACCCACCATAACCAATTCCGGGAAACAAAAAACGTTTTCCAATTCGGTTGTCGGATCCAATACCGATGCGAACTTTGTCAACGTCGGCACCTACCAATTCACAGAAATTGGCAATTTCATTCATGAAGGTAATTTTTGTAGCTAAAAAAGCATTTGCAGCGTACTTGGTTAACTCTGCTGATTTCTCATCCATGAAATAGATCGGATTTCCTTGACGAACAAATGGTTTGTACAAGCTTTCCATAATCTTTCTTGCACGTTCATCTGATGTTCCAATCACCACGCGATCAGGTTTCATAAAGTCACTGACAGCAAATCCCTCGCGTAAAAATTCTGGATTTGACACAACAGCGAATTCAACTTTAGCATGCTCTTTAATAGCATTCGTCACTTTTTCAGCAGTACCAACAGGGACCGTACTTTTGTCTACAATTACTTTGTAGTCCGTCATGATTACACCAAGTTCCTTCGCAACACCAAGTATATAGGATAAATCCGCAGATCCATCTTCACCCGGAGGTGTTGGCAAAGCAAGGAAAATGATTTCTGCATCCTTGATTCCTTCTGAAAGATTAGTCGTGAACGTAAGACGTCCAGCCTTTATGTTTCGTTCGAAAAGCACATCTAACTCTGGTTCATAAATTGGAATCTCTCCTTTCTGCATTTTCGCCACTTTGTTCGCATCGATGTCAATGCAAATGACATTGTTTCCAGTTTCCGCAAAACAGGTTCCGGTGACTAATCCGACATATCCGGTGCCGACTACTGCTATGTTTGTCATATAACTATTTTTTTGTTTGGGTATTTTTGTAAATGGGGTTTTTTATCTAATGGTTATTTTGTGGTGAATTGGTTTTTGTTCAATGGTTATTTGTGATGAATTGGTTTTTGTTTAACGGTTATTTGTAGGCGACAGGGCATGCCCTGTCGCCTACAAATAAATTTAACCATTATTTGCAAAAAACATTTTTACCGTATCAATAATAAATTCCTGTTGCTCCTCATCCATTTCGGTATGAATAGGCAACGAGATCACTCGTTCTGTCAACCAATCCGTTGTTGGAAGATCTGTTGTATGACTTCCGAAGGCAGCGAACATTTTTTGTTTGTGTGCAGGAATCGGGTAATAAATCATACTTGGAATGTCGTTTTCTGAAAGATGTTCTTGTAAGGCATTGCGATTCGCTTTTTCTAAAACGAGTGTATACTGATGAAAAACATGTTTGGAATCATCAGCACGGAATGGGATTTGAACTCCTGGTAAGCTCGCGAATGCTTCGTCGTAGCGTTCTGCTACTTCGCGGCGTGCGTCAACGTAATTGTCTAGTTGGCGTAATTTAACTTCTAAAACAGCCGCCTGAATCGTGTCGAGACGCGAATTGCATCCCACAACTTCATGCACGTATTTTTGCTGTTGTCCATGGTTTGCAATCATTTTAATTTTTCGTGCAAGATCATCGTTATTTGTACATATGGCTCCACCATCACCATAGCATCCAAGATTTTTGGAAGGGAAAAAAGAGGTACAGCCTATATCTCCAATGGTTCCTGTTTTTACTTTCTTTCCGTTAGATAAATGGTAATCTGAACCGATAGCTTGAGCGTTATCCTCGATGACAAATAGTTGATGTTTCTCAGCTATTTCCATTACTGCATTCATATTCGCCGCTTGACCGTATAAATGAACAGGCACGATTGCTTTGGTTTTTGGGGTAATCGCCGCTTCGATCGCTAAAGGATCAATACAAAACGTACGTGGATCCACTTCGACAAAAACCGGCGTTAATCCTAAAAGCGCAATGACCTCGGTCGTTGCAATATAGGTGAAACTCGGAGTAATGACTTCATCACCAGGTTTTAAACCCAAAGCCATCATAGCAATTTGTAAAGCGTCCGTTCCATTCGCGCATGGAATAACATGTTTTACACCCAAATATGTTTGAAGATCCGTTTGAAAACGTCCGACTGCTGGTCCATTAATAAAGTGAGCATGTTGGATTACATCTTGTATGGCCATATCAATGGACGGTTTGATTTTCTCATATTGAGAAATGAGGTCCACCATTTGAATTTTTTTCATCGAAAAATCTCTTTTTTTAATCATAAAAAAGGCGATCAATTGACCGCCTTTCACTTTTATAAAGTTGGATCAACGAACAATTGAAAACTGTACACGGCGATTAGCCGCATCAATTTCCAAGGTGTTTCCAGCGTACTTCGTTTCCTTTTTTCCTTTGTAAGAAATTGCTAAGCGACTTTTATCAGCACCTTTCTTAACTAAATAGTCAACAACGATGTTCACACGCGCTTCCGAAAGTTTGTTGTTCACTGCGTCACCTCCAGTAATATCAGCATGCCCACTGATAGCTATTTTTTGATTGGGATTAGCAGCCATGTAGGCAACCACTTTGTCTAGAATGCCATTGTATGTCGGATTCAAATAATATGACCCTAGTACAAACATAATATCGTAGATTCCATAATCAATCAACGCTTTTGCATCTTTTTCTGGGGAATTATCTTCCGGACAGCCATTTTGTGTTCCTTTGACAGTTGGACACTCATCTTTGCCATCTACAAATCCATCACCGTCTGTATCGATTTTCATTAAATCAGGTGCAGGAGTTGGTTCAATCGTTTTTCCAGTGACATCCACTATGTTTCCAGCTTGCGTGTTAACTTCTTGATCTACCGCATTAATAACTCCATCATTATCATCGTCACCTAATTTAGTTACAGCTTCTGCCGCTTGTTTTTCTAGGTTAGCAATACGATCCAGGTCAGCTTGATTCAAACGCGGCGTGTAAGTCCAGTCCGCATGAGTTTTTGCTTTCCCAATATAGTAACTAAATCCAATTGTTGCAGATGCGTAATATCCAGAGAACCCACCTCCTTGAATTGGTGTTGCTTCAAAATCAAATCCTCTGCTTTGGCGAATGTTACCCATGAATGAAATGTCTCCATTGATACTTAAGCGCTCGTTCACTTTGAATTGTGGAGTCAAACCAATAATTCCTTGAAGAATCTCGTCAACAGAACCATCCCCAGCTTTAAATAATAATTTTGGTCCAGTTGCTAGTGTTTTATTCCACATAGCAGCATAGCCACCTCCAAAATGCAACATCATTCCCCAACGAGAACTGTAGTCATTCATGTGTAGTATGTCGGTTAAATTAATCGTCGGTTGAATGGAAAAGCGCAATGCATTCGTTGCAGGATGTCCGTCTTTAAAGTTGAAATGATCAAAACCAGCATCGAATTTCAATCCAACGCGGTTATTGAACATGCGTCGAGCATTTAACTCATAATGTGTGAATTGAGAAACACGCGTTGTATGATTCGTTTTACTCAAGCCATCGTGCCCACCTAAATTAAATCCTACAGACCATTTGTTGTAGTCTTGTGCGGAGCCGATAAACGACACCAATATTGCCAAAGCAAAACTAAATTGTTTCATAATATAAAATTTAGTTACAAAAATAGGTTTTTTGATCCACAATTAAAGCGAAAGTTTGAATTCTGTAAATGAAATAGGTAAAAATTGATGAAATCTATCCACCTAATCATAAATTATAGTAGGGTTAACTAGGGGAAAAACTGCGGAAAAACAGCATTTTAAAAAGGAAAGATAAGTTTAAAACACTTTTGTGTTAAGTTAGTGTAAAGAGGGCTGGAAACACGTTTAAAATAGCCCAAAAAACACCTGCGAAAACGTTTAAATATCGACATTTATTATATTTACGAGGTTTTCGTGGCGCAATAAAGAGCGTAGGTACTGAGTTCAAAAAAAATAAGATAAAATAAGGTAAAATCCGTATATTTGTACTTAATTAAACACATGATGTCAATTAATACCATGCCGGATACATCGCCTCAAATTCAAAACATGGATAGCGGTGATAATTGGTATGTAGCTTACACAAGGCATTTATGTGAGAAAAAGGTTTCCGAACGCTTATCAGCGAATAACATCGCACATTATCTTCCTGTGTATACCGTTGTTCGTCAATGGAGTGATCGTAAAAAGAAAGTAGAGAAACCTTTAATATCATCCGTAGTCTTCATTAAACCCAAGCAGCGTGAGTTGAATATAATTTATTCGACACCAGGAATAAACGGTTTACTTCAGTTTAACGGTAAGCAAGCGATTGTGAGGGAGCATGAAATTCAAAATTTGCGCATTTTATTGCAAGAAGTACACGCGGATGAAATAGAAAAAGTGACGATTCAAGCAGGAGATTTGGTGGAAGTAATTCATGGTCCTTTTCAAGGCATGCAAGCTTACGCCATGCAAATGCAAAATAACATACGTTTGATTATTGAAATCAAATCTATGGGTATTGGGTTTTCGGTAAACGTACCGAAATCTTATGTGAAGCGACTGTAAGATAGGATTTCCCCTTATCTTTTTTGTTTCACAAGTGGTTTAGTCTATGTGACTGGCAAAGGCGAAGCCATAAATAATTTATAAATAATGAACAGTAATTGCCTATTTTGAAACACATGAAAATTGCACTTATCACCGGAATCAACGGACAAGACGGATCATACCTTGCGGAATTTCTTTTAGAAAAAGGATATGAAGTTCATGGAATGATTCGACGCTCTTCCTATTTCAATACGGGAAGAATTGAACACCTATATTTTGATGAATGGGTGAAGGATGCACAGCAAAAGCGGAGCCTAGATTTACATTATGGCGACATGACAGATTCTTCATCATTAATTCGCATTATTCAACAAGTTAAACCAGATGAAATATATAATCTAGCCGCTCAAAGCCATGTGAAAGTTTCATTTGAAGTACCAGAGTATACCGCTGAATCAGATGCTGTAGGACCATTACGTGTTTTGGAAGCTGTTCGTATTTTAGGCATGGAAAAAACATGCCGCATTTATCAGGCTTCTACTTCGGAGTTATATGGTAAAGTACAGGAGGTTCCACAATCTGAGACGACGCCTTTTTATCCAAGATCTCCGTACGGTGTAGCAAAACAATATGGATTTTGGATAACCAAAAATTACAGAGAATCATATGGAATCTACGCTGTGAATGGCATTCTTTTCAACCATGAAAGTGAACGTCGCGGAGAAACCTTTGTCACGAGAAAAATCACCTTGGCGGCAAGTCGCATTAAGCATGGACTTCAACGAAAACTATACATTGGAAACCTTGATGCACAGCGCGACTGGGGTTACGCAAAGGATTATGTGGAATGTATGTGGCTCATGTTGCAACACGAGACTCCGGAGGACTTTGTCATTGCAACTGGTAAAATGCACACGGTTCGACATTTTATTGAACTGGCATTTGCGGAAGCTGAAATGACTATTCGTTGGGTGGGCACTGGCGTTGATGAAAAAGGGTACAACGCAATGACTGGAGATTTAATGATTGAAGTGGATCCTAAGTATTTTCGTCCCGCGGAGGTTGAACAGCTTTTGGGTAATCCTACAAAGGCAAAAACTCTTTTGGGCTGGAATCCAGAACAAACTTCATTGGAACAATTAGTGCAGATAATGATGGATCACGATTTGAAATATGTCCTTGACAAAAGAAACTAAAATATACATCGCCGGAAACCGAGGAATGGTGGGTTCAGCTGTTTGGCGAGCTTTGGAAAATGCAGGGTATGAAAACCTCATTGGACGCACCTCAAAAGAACTCGATTTAAGGAATCAAGCAGCAGTAGAGTCATTTTTTATTTCCGAACAGCCAGAAGTGGTAATTGATGCTGCGGCAAAAGTTGGAGGGATTCTAGCAAATAA
>CANMFV010000016.1 GCA_947496835.1 Flavobacteriales bacterium
ATGCTTCTATCGGAATTGCGTCAATTGGAACAGGAAATATCCCAAGTTTCAATACTGTCGCGGGAGCAACAACGAACGTCGCAAATATTGTTGTTACACCAACTTACGTTTATAATAACACAGTTTGTTCAGGAACGCCATTAACGACGACAATAACCGTTCTTCCAAGTCCATTCATAAATAATGTCCAAGATTTTACCGCGTGTAATGGCACTCTTTCAGGAGTCCTTGCATTTTCCGGAACTGCTAGTGCATTTAACTGGACCAATTCAAATCCATCGATTGGACTTTCTTCTAATGGCAGCGGAAATTTACCGGTATTTACCTATGCCAATACGAGTAGTAATCCACTGCAAGCAACCATTACTGTAGTTCCTCAAACAGGACAAGGAAACCAAGTATGTTTAGGAAGTCCAGAAATCTTTACGATTACTGTCAATCCTACTCCATCGATGTTGGTACCTTCAAATCAAGTTCTTTGCAGTCAGACGCAATCACTCCCAGTGAACTTTAGTGGAAATGCAACTAATTATTCTTGGATAAATTCAAATACGTCGATTGGCTTGCCTTCCTTTGGAAATGGATCTATTCCAGCATTTTTATCTCAAAATAACGGAACGGCTACTGCAACAGCTCAAATTCAAGTGACGCCTCAGTACATCAATGCGGGAGCGACTTGTTTCGGGCCTTCACAAAACTTTACGATTTCTGTTGATCCGATTCCAAGCATCCAATATAGTCAAATAGGTCAAGCGATTTGTACGGGATCAAGTACGAATGCCATTAATTTAAGTTCCACAACGACGGGTGTCACATTTAGCTGGGACATCTTGAATCCATCAGGTTCTATATCAGGTATAAGTTCAATGAATGGAACAGGAAATATTCCGAGTTTAACACTTGTGAATTCAAGTAATAGCAGTGCGCAATTCAATTTCCAAGGAATCGCCACGACGAACTTAGCGTCGTGTGTTGGACTTGGACCAATTGGAACCATAACAGTGGATCCAGCTCCAATAGTACAACCTTTGAATGACCTCACCATTTGTAGTAATACTAACGTAAATTACACCTTGAATGCGAGTATACCTTCCACTTACAGCTGGTCAGCAAGTAGCAATACGAATATAAGTGGGCAATCAAATGGGCAAGTAAATTCGAATTTAATTTTTAATACGCTTGTAAATAATTCAGCAGTACTTCAAAATTTAACCTATACTGTAACGCCAACATCCTTCCCACTAGGATGCATCGGTAATCCTGAAGTTTTTGTGGTAGAGGTAGTTCCAAATATTCAAATTACCAGTCCTCTCAATTATGAAATTTGTAGCGGTGAACCAACGAATATTACGTTGCAATCTAATTTCCCGGGCACATTTACATTTGTTGCAAATAACAACGCCAATATACAAGGTGAAACTACATCACAACAAACTGGTTTTTACATCAATGACATGCTGAGTAATGCAAGTTCTTATGACCAAGTTGTTTCCTACAATGTACAGGTTTCAGCAAATCCTTATGGCTGTTTTGGCATTCCACAAGTAGTGAACGTAGAAGTGCATCCTCAACTCGCTATAACAAATGTATCGCCAACACAAATTTGTAGTGGCACACCATTAAATTTAACATTAACAGCTACCGAAAATGCAACGTTTAGTTGGTATGCAACACAGAATGCAATTGTAACAGGTGAGTCAACCACAACACAAACAAACCCTGTTCTTAATGACGTACTACTGAATAACTCCAATGCTTGGCAGGAAGTGATTTATACATTAAGTGCTACTTCCACCGTGACAGGTTGTGACGCTCAAGCATTGCCATTAAGCATCATTGTGAATCCTGTACCAGTTGTTTCCTCGCTACCTGATCAATTGCGTTGTGATGGAATAACCACAGACCCATTAAATTGGACCTTGAATGGTACAGCAACAAATTATGCATGGGTGAATACCAACTCTAGCATTGGTCTTCCACTTAATGGAAATGGAAACATTGCCGCATTCACAGTCGATAATCCAGGACCTCAGACAGTTATTTCTACGATAACGGTTACTCCTCAATACATTAATAACGGATTTGTTTGTGCTGGAACTCCAGATCAACTCACTATTACTGTTGAGCCAATTCCGGACATCAATTATTCATTACCAAATCAATCATTTTGTTCAGGTGATACAAGTGGTATTGTTGCAATAAGTTCAACAACAGCTGGAGTTAATATTACTTGGCAACTTTTATCTGTTCCTAATACAATCACAGGAGACCCTACCATGCCGATTATCCCTTCAGGCATCAATCAAATTCCTGGAATGATTTTATCGAACACGAGCACAAGCCCACAACAGATCCAATTCCAAGGAACCGTTAGTACTCCATTAAATGCTTGTACGACAGTTGGACCAATTGGACAAATTGTGGTGCAACCAGAACCGGTGATTAACAATGTAAATGATTCAACCATATGTAACAATGGTGTAGTAACTGTAAATATAGATGCGAGCGTACCTTCGACATATTCTTGGTCTGCTCAAAGTAATCCGAATGTAAATGGCGAATCTGTTGGACCGGTAAACTCCAATTTCATTTACAATGCACTTCAAAATACAAGTTCAACGATTCAGTATGTGAATTACACCATCACACCAACGTCCATTACAGGAAATTGCGTGGGAGTGGATCAAGACTTTACCATTGAAGTGATACCAGATATTGTCATTGATGCCCAGTTGACTTCCTTATTTGATTCAATATGTAGCGGTGAACAAACAGGAATTTATCTTCAAACCAATTTACCTGCATCGATTACTTGGCATGGGATAGATAATCCCAATGTTCTAGGTGAAACCACAACACCAACAAATGGATTCTACATTAGCGACGTTTTAGTGAACAACACACCATTTAACCAATATGTGGATTATTCCATAGACATGATTTCATCTCCATATGGCTGTTTCGGGATACCAGAGGTAATTACAATGCAAGTCTTTCCTGCGATACAATTAACAAATGCTACGAACATTGATTGGTGTAGCGGAGTTCAACTTGATGTCAATTTAGCTGCGACGGTAAATGCATCGTTCACATGGTCTGCAACCAATAATGGAGTTGTTCAAGGGGAATCAATCACCACTCAAAACACAAGTCTTCTGAATGATTCACTCGTGAATAATTCTGCACAAACACAGCAAGTATTTTATTCGGTTGATGTTGTTGCAAATAATTCAACTTGTCAGGCCTTTGATCTTCCTATTACCGTGAATGTGCTCCCACTTCCGTTGTTGCAAAATGACGACACGATCATTTGTTCTGGTGAATACACGCAAATCAATTTGGTGACCAATATTCCATCAAATGTTATTTGGAACGGTGTTTTCAACATGGATATTCAAGGTGAAACAACGGCAAATATTTCTGGGAATTACATCAATGATTTCTTAGTGAATAACACCGGTCAGGATGACACCTTGATATACGAAATACAGGCGATTGCAAATGGATGTCCAGCACCGTTGGATTCAATTTTGGTTATCGTACACGATCAACCGGACGTGGACTTTATCGTTTCTACTGCGATACTTTGTACGGATAATCAAGTGCAATTCACTAATTTATCTTCTCCACTATTTGACTACGACTGGACATTTGGTGATGGAGGATCTTCAGTGGTATACTCTCCAACGCATATTTATGCAAATTCCGGTTTGTATGAGGTGATGCTAACGGCCACAAATCCATTAAATAATTGTACTGCATCTGATTCAGTAAATGTGATTATTAACAAATCACCAGATGCGAGTTTCTATACCATGGATACCATTGGATGTGGAGATCTTAACGCAACCTTCTTTGCGAATTATCAAGCAAACAGCGATATGATTTGGGATTTCGGTGACGGACAAACCCTCGCACAAGTGGGGAATGTGACGAACTATTACGGACAAGCAGGTTGCTATGATGTGACCTTGACAGTGACAAGTCCAGAGGGCTGTGTCGAGCAAGAATCATACCTTGACTATGTGTGTGTATACGAGGATCCAATTGCGTTTATAGGTGCTTCTCCAATGAGTGTGAATGCACTAGAACCAACGGTTCAATTCTCTAATTCTTCACAAAATGCCATCTCATACATGTGGCAAATGGGGGATGGGAACATTAGTTATGATGATAATCCAACCTATACTTATCCGATGGAAGGCGCAGATTATAATGTGTTAATGACAGCCTACAACGAAGTTGGATGTTTTGATACGGCTTCCGTTTCCATACATGTTTATGAAGACCTAATTTATTATGTTCCGAATACATTCACGCCAAATGATGACGAAAAGAACCAAACGTTCTTCCCGGTACTTTCGCAGGGGATGAAAAAATCGTACGTTGAATTCTACATTTACAATCGCTGGGGAGATCTTGTCTTTGAAAGCCGTGATCCTAAATATGGATGGGATGGTACTTACGGACCAGGCGCCTTAGATTGTCCAATCGGAACGTATACATGGAAACTTAAATTAGAAACGTTGCAAACACAAGAAATATTGGAGTTCCGTGGACATGTGAATTTGATTAGGTAGAAAGACACAACATGTGATCAATTTCTATTTTATATCAGGTGCATTAATCTAGAAAACCTCCTTTTCAGGAATTTAAAGCGCTCGCTTTTTAATCGTTAATGAGCGAGCGAGGAAATAATTGACATAAAAAGCCCCAACGTTTCCGTCAGGGCTTTTTTATTTCTAGAAGTGTAACTTCTTACAAGTCAAACTTAATTCCTTGTGCTAAAGGTAAGCTGTCAGAATAGTTGATGGTATTTGTCTGACGACGCATGTAAACTTTCCATGCATCAGATCCGGACTCGCGTCCACCACCTGTTTCTTTCTCTCCACCGAAAGCCCCACCGATCTCCGCACCAGATGTTCCGATGTTAACATTCGCGATTCCACAGTCAGATCCTGCTGCTGCTAAGAACGCTTCAGATTCTTTCAACTCATTCGTCATGATGGCAGATGAAAGTCCTTGTGGAACGCCATTTTGTAAAGCAATCGCTTCGTAAACGTCACCGCTGTATTTCATTACGTAAAGAATCGGCGCGAATGTTTCGTGTTGCACAATCGCAAAATGATTCTCTGCTTCAATGATACATGGTTTCACGTAGCAACCAGATTCATAACCTGGACCACTTAATACACCACCTTCAACCAATACTTTTCCTCCTTCTTTTTGAGCTGCCTCAATCGCATGAAGGTAATTGTTTACCGCTTCTTGGTCGATTAATGGTCCAACATGGTTGTTTTGATCTAATGGATTTCCAATGCTCAATTGCTTGTATGCCGATGTCAATGCTTCCGTTACTTTATCGTAAATAGATGCATGAACGATCAAACGACGTGTTGATGTACAACGTTGTCCAGCTGTACCAACTGCACCAAATACTGCTCCTGGAACAACCATTTTCAAATCTGCACTTGGCGTGATAATAATCGCATTGTTTCCTCCTAATTCTAATAAAGAACGACCCAAACGCTCGCCAACTGCTGCACCAACAGATTTACCCATACGGGTAGATCCAGTTGCAGAGATTAACGGAACACGTCCGTCATTTGCCATTAATTTTCCGATTTCAGCGTCACCGATAATTACGTTAGATACTCCTTCAGGAACACCATTCGCTTCAAATACTTCTTGTGTGATGCGTTGACAAGCAATCGCTGTCAAAGGTGTTTTCTCAGATGGTTTCCAAATACATACGTCTCCACAAACCCATGCAAGTGCCGTGTTCCAATTCCATACAGCAACTGGGAAGTTAAACGCGGAGATGATTCCAACGATTCCAAGTGGATGGTATTGTTCGTACATGCGGTGTCCTGGACGCTCTGAATGCATGGTTAATCCGTACAACTGACGAGAAAGTCCAACAGCAAAGTCACAGATGTCAATCATCTCTTGAACTTCACCAAGTCCTTCTTGAAGTGATTTCCCCATTTCGTAAGAAACCAATTTTCCAAGTGGCTCTTTGTAAAAACGAATGCGCTCTGCTAATTGACGCACTATTTCTCCACGTTTCGGAGCTGGAATTTTGCGCCACTCAACAAAAGCACCTTGTGCTTTTTCAATTAAGGCGTTATAATCTGCAGCTGTTGCTGAGTTTACTGAAGCGATTAATTTCCCGTCTACTGGTGAGATGGAATCAATTTTTGCGCCCGTTGTATTCATCCAATTACTTCCTGTAGAAGCACCTGAATTTGTTGATTGAATTCCTAGTTGTGCTAGAATTCCTTTCATTTCTTCTGATCCGATTGTTGACATACTTATTCGTTTTGTTCCACAAATTTACACATTTCTACTGCTTGGAAAGGTAACTTAAGTAGAAGTACCTTAGAATTTCTAATTGTCACTCGCTTTCTGTCCACCTGTCCTTCCATTTAGGGATATCTTTTGTATTTTTGCCATTCAAAATCAATGTTATGTATCGCTCGCACACTTGTGGTGAATTAAGAATGGAAAATGTAGGGAACACCGTAACCTTAGCAGGTTGGGTACAACGTTCCCGCGATTTAGGTGGAATGACGTTTGTGGACTTGCGCGATCGTTATGGAATCACTCAGTTAGCATTTAACATGGAAGTAAACGCTGAACTGTGTGAACAAGCGCGAAAGTTGGGACGTGAATTTGTAATCCAAGTTACTGGAACAGTGATCGAGCGCAGCAGTAAAAACCGCAATATGTCTACTGGAGAGATTGAAATCAATGTGAACGAAATCAAAATCTTAAACGCAGCTAAATTGCCACCATTTACCATTGAAGACGATACGGATGGAGGAGATGAAATCCGCATGCAATACCGTTATTTAGATTTGAGAAGAAATCCAGTGTTAGAGAAATTACGCTTGCGTAACCGTGTATCACTGGAAACAAGAAAATACTTAGACGCCAAAGACTTTTTGGATGTCGAAACACCTGTACTTATTAAATCGACACCGGAAGGCGCGCGTGATTTCGTCGTGCCAAGTCGCATGAACGAAGGACAATTCTACGCCTTGCCACAATCGCCACAAACCTTCAAACAATTGTTGATGGTGAGTGGATTCGATCGCTACTACCAAATCGTTAAATGTTTCCGCGATGAGGACTTACGTGCGGACCGTCAACCAGAGTTTACACAAATCGACTGCGAAATGGCATTTGTGGAACAAAATGACATCCTAGACATGTTCGAAGGACTAATTAAACATTTGTTCGCAGAAGTACGTGGCGTAAATTTCGAGGGAGCTTTCCCAAGAATGAGCTACGCGGAAGCGATGGAGCGCTATGGTTCAGATAAACCGGACATTCGCTTTGGAATGGAATTCGTTGATGTGACAGCACTAGCACAACAAAAAGATTTTGTGGTATTCAACAGTTCAGAAATCGTTTTGGGAATCAACGCGGTGGGCTGTTCGGAATACACACGGAAACAACTGGATGAAATCACCGATTGGGTGAAGCGTCCACAAATTGGAGCCAAAGGATTGGTATATGTGAAATACAATTTAGACGGAACCTTTAAATCAAGCGTCGATAAATTCTACGATGAATCGGATTTGAAAGCCATGGCTGAAAAAGCCGGTGCAAATCCAGGTGACTTGATTTTACTTTTAAGTGGTGAAACGGGTAAAACGAGAAAACAACTTAATGAACTTCGTTTGTTTATGGGAGCGCAACTTGGATTGAGAAATCCAAATGAGTTTGCTCCATTGTGGGTTTATGATTTCCCATTGTTGGAGTGGGATGAGAACAGCGAACGTTTCCACGCGATGCACCATCCATTCACATCACCGAAACCGGAAGATTTACACCTCATTCATACAGAACCAGGAAAAGTACGTGCGAATGCTTACGACTTGGCCATGAATGGTGTAGAATTAGGAGGCGGATCGATTCGTATCCATGACCGTGAGCTACAATCTCGTATGTTCGACTTACTTGGATTCACGAAAGAAGAAGCGCAAGCACAATTTGGATTCTTGATGAGTGCCTTTGAATACGGAGCACCTCCACACGGTGGATTAGCCTTCGGATTAGATCGTTTAGTGGCAACTATGGGTGGATCAGAGTCCATTCGTGATTACATCGCTTTCCCGAAAAACAACAGTGGAAGAGACACGATGATTGATGCGCCATCACCATTAAACGACGCGCAATTAAAAGAATTAGGGATTAAATTATCCTAAAGTTAAAATTGTTGATTTTTTGCTCAACTTTTGTGCAAAACGTTTGTTAGAGGAGATAGGAAGTGAATCGAACTTCGACTAATTTTACTTTACTTTTGTATCCTTATTCTCATTGCTAACAATTTCAGTATGAACGCCCGCATCGAAAAATTACAAGCAGAAATCGCCGATTTAAGACAGCAATTGGTGGATCATCCACTATATGCTCAAATCCAAACACTCGAAGATTTTCAATACTTCATGGAACAGCACATTTTCGCTGTTTGGGACTTTATGAGCTTGTTGAAGGCACTCCAACGCGGACTTACTTGTGTGGATGTTCCTTGGTCACCAAAGGGAAATCCAGAAACCCGAAAGTTCATCAATGAGATTGTTCTTGGTGAAGAATCGGATACCGATGCGGATGGTAAAGTTTCAAGCCACTTCGAAATGTACTTGGAAGCCATGCAGCAAATTGGCGCGAATACACTGCCAATCCACCAACTAACCGAGTGGATTTCTTACGGGAAATCAGTGGAGGAAGCGTTATATCAGTTGAATATCAATGAAGAGACGAAGGATTTTGTTCGCTTTACATTCTCTATTATCGAAACGGAGGAAATGCATAAAATCGCCTCTTTATTCACTTTTGGACGCGAGGATTTAATTCCAGATATGTTTATTGAGATTTTGCGTGAAATGAGCTCACAGGGACAAGAAAATATTTCAAAATTACTCTATTACCTAGAACGTCACATTGAAATCGATGGCGGTGACCACGGACCGATCTCTTTGCGTATGATGGATGAAATCTGTGGCGATGATGAACAAAAATGGGAGGAAGCTATTCAGTGTGCAAAACAAGCATTGGAAATGCGCATTCACCTGTGGAATGGATTACTCACTCCGAGCCAAGTAATGTCAACGGAGGATTAACTCCAACTCGTTCCCTCTTTTCCGTCTTTCACGACAATTCCAGCAGCAGCTAATCCATCGCGGATTTTATCAGAGGTTGTCCAGTCTTTGTTCGTTCGAGCTTGTTGACGCAAGTCAAGTACAAGGTCCATCACTGGTGCTAATTTCCCGTTCTCCGACTCTTGTTCGGACATCAATCCCAAGACATCGTAGGCAAAGGTCTGCATCGCTTGTTTCAATGCCTCGCGATCTTCTACAGATATGCTTGCGTTACCATCGTTGATGAGGTTGATCTGCTTCACTGCTTCAAATAAGTTCGCTACCAAAATCGGTGCATTGAAATCGTCATTCATCGCGGTGTAAAAAGAAGCGATTAATCCAGTGACGTCAAAAGAAGAAGTCGATGTTGGTACTTTATCCAACGTTTTTAATCCTTCCATTAAACGGGCAAATCCTTTTTCAGATGCGTTCAAGGCCTCTTGGGTGAAATCTAAATTGCTTCGGTAATGTGCTTGCATCATAAAGAAACGAAGGACATTTGCACTGTATGGTTTATCGAATAACTCGGTCGTTCCTTCAATGATTTCTTTTGGTAAAAAGTAATTCCCAAAGGACTTACTCATTTTTTGTCCATTGACATTCAGCATGTTGGCATGAAGCCAATAATTTGCAGGATTTGTTCCGTGAGCGCCGCAGCTTTGTGCGATTTCATCTTCGTGATGCGGAAATTTTAAGTCCATTCCACCTCCGTGAATGTCGAATTGTTTTCCCAAGTATTTTGTACTCATCGCCGTACATTCAACGTGCCATCCTGGATTTCCATCTCCCCATGGTGAACGCCAAATTTGCATGTCATCCGGATTCGCTTTTTTCCAAAGGGCGAAATCAGCAAAGAAGCGTTTTTCTTCCTGTGCATTTAAATTGCGCGTTTCGTTTTCTAACTCATCTACTTTGCGACCACTTAAGATTCCGTAATTGTAATCTTGCATGTAGCGTTTCGTATCGAAATAAACAGATCCATTCACGACGTAGCCGTATCCATTCGCTAAAATTTGTTCAATGACTTCAATTTGTTCTTGAATGTGTCCTGTTGCTGTTGGCTCAATGCTCGGAGGCAATAAGTTGTAAATGCGTTGTAATTCTTGAAAACGAACATTGTATTTATAGACAATTTCCAAGGACTGTAATTGTTCTGCTCGTGCAGCTTTCCCAATGGAATCTTCATCGTTACCAGCACTATTCGTAATGTGTCCAGCATCGGTAATGTTACGCACATATTTCACTTGAAATCCAAGGTGCAATAAGTAGCGATAAATCAGGTCAAAGTTGATAAAGGTGCGCATGTTTCCCATGTGTGGTTCACTGTAAAGAGTGGGACCACAGACATACATTCCGACAAAGTTTTCATGGATGGGTACAAAGGCTTGTTTTTCGCCTTTCATACTATTGTAAATCATTAAATTTTTCTGATGGTCTTTCATGGGTAATTGCATAGGAACAAAGTTAGCGAAAAGTTCGAAGTCTGAAAAAGTGAAAAAGCACCAAATAAATACTTATGGTTTATGGAGATAGCAGTGCTCCCAAAATAAAATAGGACCCAATGAGAAATCTCGGCACTATTATTGCTAAAATTGTGCTATGAATTCATTGTTATCATTTATTACCGGACTCCTTTTATTCTTGAATTTTCCAAGCGATATTCCTTACGCAAGCATTCAGCGTTCGATGGAAATCAATGACGCGAAAACGATTGTTCACATGGGAAAGGATAAATTATCGTTGAATGTACTAGGAAAAGAATCCGTTTATCCCATTGCGCAAGCAGAAATGATTTTACAAGGCTTTTTTACCAAGTACCCGAAAGGATCGTTTGTTTTTAAATTCAAAGGAAAAGAATCCGGAGAGGACAACTACACGGTTGGAACGTATACTTCTAAAGGAGAAAGTTTCCGCAGCACCTTTCATTTCCGCACAGGAAAATTAGAAAGCCTGTCGGTTACCAACGAATAATTAAGCGTGCTGACCTCTGTTTTCCTTCAAGGTATTGAAGAAAATCACGGCGTAACCAATGGTCAACATCAAGTGGAATGGAACCATTCCTAAATCCCCATAAATCGCACGATTAACAGCTGTAAATCCAAATACGACCATCAAGATTCCTTCAGCGATGTTAATGATCGATAAACTTTTCTTGTCGTATTTGTTTCCGGTAAACTCATCTTTTTTCGCCACGTTGAATTTCGGTGTGCGCACAAACGAACTTTTGATTCCTAAGTATCCTTCAATAACCGCAACCGCGTTACTTAACGAAAGTGCCATAGAAACAGTTAAGAATTGGAAGAAGCGTCCAATAAAACGAATTAAATCACTAAAGAAATGACCTGTTTTATCTCTGAAAGCATTCCAATAGTAAAATGCCAAAAATACCGTGCTGGATAAAAAGAATGCCCCGACTTGAATGAAGAAATTCAAATCTGAGAACGAATCTTTGATATGAAGAACTGGCAAACTTAATAAAGAAAGAATCAAGATGAATACGAACACAGATGAATTAAACAAGTGCGCTAATCCATGTAAACGATCAGAGAATTTCAATCCTTTTGTTGTCACAATGCGTTTCCACATTTTGATGAATACTTCTGCACCACCTTTCATCCAACGGTGTTGTTGACTTTTCAAGGCCGACATCGTAATAGGTAATTCTGCTGGAGATTCTACTTCTTCCAAGTAATTGAATTTCCATCCACGCATTTGTGCTCGGTAACTCAAATCTAAGTCTTCTGTGATGGTATCGTGTTCCCAACCTCCTGCATCAATAATACATGCTTTGCGCCATAC
>CANMFV010000017.1 GCA_947496835.1 Flavobacteriales bacterium
GATCTCTGTCAACAAAAGTCGAACTGACGCATTGGGAAGCACCTTGTTTTTCAAAAGGAATTTTTAAGCGTTTGTGGAGTATAATTGCCGTTAGAAAAGCACCAAATGCAGACGTCTACCACATTACGGGAGATACTCATTTTTTGATTTGGGGCGTGCCACGTAAGAAGAGAAAAGTCTTAACTATTCACGATGTTGGCTTTTTACATGAATCACATGGAATCAAACACGCAATCTTTACGTTTTTTTGGCTAGTTGGACCCATGCGAAAAGCTGATGCAGTAACAACAGTCAGTACGGCTACAAAAAATGACATTCTTCAGTTTTTCCCAACTTGGAAAAAAAATATCCATGTCATTCCAACAGTAGTTGACCCGCGATTTACGCGTGAGGAAAAAGAATTCAATACTGAATGCCCAACAATTTTACTCATCGGTTCGGCACCAAATAAAAACTTGAAACGCGTATTGCAAGCCACCAAAGGATTAACAGTTCATTTGTCGATTGTGGCGGAATTAGACGCAGAGGAAATAGAGCTTCTATCCGGACAATCATATGAAATCGATTCACGCATTACCTTTGAAGCATTGCAAGATAAATACCGTCAAGCAGATGTTTTAATGCTTTGTTCAACACTCGAAGGATTTGGAATGCCCATCATTGAAGCACAAGCCATGGGAAGAGTGGTGATAACAAGTAATCTTTCGTCCATGCCGGATGTTGCTGGAAAAGGAGCGTTATTGGTGGATCCATTAAATATCAATTCCATCCAGAGCGCATTGAGAAAGATCCTTTCCGATGAATTATTAAGAAAACAACTCATTGAATACGGATTTGAAAATGTCAAACGTTTCGATGCAACAACCGTATCTGAAATGTATTTAGAATTATATCAATCGCTTCTTCAAGCGCATGCTTAATAAAAACAACACAACGACAAAGTTAAAAATCGCCATCACAATCGACTGGTACTTGCCGGGGACGAATTCCGGAGGTCCAGTGAGTTCTGTCAGTAATTTAGTGGCAGCCTTGCCTCAATTTGACTTCTACATTCTGACAAGAAATACGGATTATTGCAGTACTGAACCCTATGCCGATATCGCAGCCAATCAATGGTTGAAACATGGTGAAAATGTTTGGGTGTACTATTTTTCTGAAGACCAGATTACGAAAGGAAAAATGACGCAAGTAATTCAGGAAATACAGGCAAATGTTCTTTACATCAATGGAGTGTATTCACGAAAATTTTCGCAATTGCCAGTTGATATTGGTAATAAACTGGGGTTAAAAACAATAGTTGCCGCAAGGGGAATGTTGAGTCCACATGCATTGGCTGTTAAACCACTTAAAAAGCTGCTTTTTTTGAGTTTTATGCGTTGGATGAATGCGTATTCGCATGTTCATTTTCATGCCACCTCGGAAGAAGAAGCTAAGGATATTCGTCAAGTCATTGGTAAAAATTCGGTCGTATCGGTTATTTCAAATGTGGCACGAACTGACATCGACCAAGTTAAAGAAATTAAAAAAGAGCAGGGGAGTGTCAAACTTCTTTCCATCGGACGCATCGCACCAGAGAAAGGCACCATTCATGGACTACAAGCCTTAAAGGATATAGAAGGAACCGTCCAACTCGATTTATATGGAACGTGTTATAATTTCGAATATTGGAATCAATGCGAGCAGCTAATTAAACAGTTGCCAGCAAACATCCAAGTTAGGTATAACGGTGTTTGTCCAAGCGAAGAAGTTCCAGCAAAGCTAGAAGCGGCACATGCCTTATTGCTGCCAAGTGAGGGCGAAAACTACGGACATGCCATCGTTGAAAGTTTCGCAAACGCTCGTCCTGTCATCATTTCAGAACACACTCCTTGGAAGTCCTTAACCAATTTTCAAGCAGGTTGGGATGTCGATCACAACGATCTTTCAAAGGTCATTCAAGCACTTGTCTCCATGAACAACGAAGAATACCAAAACTGGAGCAAAGGAGCACATGTTTTTGCACAAAAAAGAGTATTTGAAACGCAAAAGGATTTACTTCAGGGGTATAATAATATGTTTATCAGTGAATTATAGTTAAAAACAACGGCTCAGTGTGAAATCTTTGGGTCAACTAAACAACCCATTAGCAAATTACCTCATTAGCACATTAACCAATTAGCACATTACCAATTAGCACATTACCAATTAGCACATTAACCAATTAGCACATTAACCAATTAGCACATTAACTAATTAGCACATTGGCACATTAACCAATTAGCACATTACCAATTAGCCCATTATCATGATCATACTAGGAATAAACGCCTACCACGCTGACGCATCAGCGGCCATATTAGTCAACGGTAAATTAATTGCCGCGACAGAAGAAGAACGATTTACACGCACAAAGCACTGGGCAGGATTTCCGGTTCAAGCGATTGAGTTTTGCTTGAAAGAAGCGGGAGTTTCATTGAAAGATGTCGATTATATCTGCATTGGACGTGACCCGAAGGCGAAATTCAAAAAGAAACTTGTCTTTATGATGCAGTCACCCATCAATGTATTGAAATACGCAGTTAATCGCTTATCTAACGCCAAAAAAATAGGCAGTATTGCTGCTGAATTGCAAAAAGTGGACGCTACAGTATCCTTGGTAGATTTAGAATCTAAAATTAAAAACGTAGAGCACCATCGAAGTCACTTAGCATCGGCATTTTATCCATCACCTTATGAAGAAGCAGCGATTTTATCCATAGATGGCGCAGGTGACTTTACAACTACCATGTTGGCGAGAGGAAAAGGAACGAACATTGAAGTCTTGGAAGATATTGATTTCCCACATTCCATTGGTGTCTTTTACACAGCAATGACACAATTACTCGGATTCCCATATTACGGAGACGAATATAAAGTAATGGGCCTCGCACCATACGGAGAACCTAAATACGTGGATTTACTTAGGGATGTGGTTCAGCTCATTCCAGACGGATTGTTTCGTTTGAATTTGAGTTATTTTCAATCACCGCACAAAGGATACGTGTATTATTCCGAAGATTTTATGCCATTGGTTCATTCCTTATTCAATGAGAAAATGGAAATGAGATTTGGAAAAGTCCGAGCTAAGGATGAAGAGTTAACGCAGTATCACAAAGATTTAGCAGCATCCGTGCAGCGATATACGGAAGAGGTTATTTTCCATGTTTTGACTTACTTGCATAAAATAACAGGTTTAACCAAGGTCTGCATTGCCGGCGGAGTAGCTCAAAACAGTGTTGCAAATGGTAAAATCACGCGAAATACACCTTTCAAAGAAGTCTATATTCCAAGTGCTGGTCATGACGCTGGAATTTCCATGGGAAGTGCTTATTGGGTAGAACACATGGTCGCCAATCAAAAAAGAAGTGAAAGTGTTTTCAATGCAAATACCGGAAGTAAATTCAGTAATGAATTCATAAAGTCAGAATGTGACCGTCTAAAGTTGTCCTATCGTGAATTAGAGGATGCCGAACTTTATCCAGAAATTGTAAAGTGCTTAACAAATGGGGGAGTAGTTGGTTGGTTCAATGGACGAGCAGAATTTGGTCCAAGAGCATTGGGTGGACGCTCAATTATTGCAGATCCTCGACGTGAAGACGCCAAAGAAATATTAAACTTAAAAATCAAACGGAGGGAAAGTTTTCGTCCATTTGCACCAAGTATTCTGAAAGAAGAGGTCAAAAATTGGTTTGAGCTTGATGAACCGGTTCCGTTTATGGAAAAAGTTTTCCCAATTCGAAAGGAGAAACAAGCAGAAATTCCAGCAGTTACTCATGCTGATGGTTCCGGAAGATTGCAAACCGTTGATAAAGCATATTCCAAACGTTATCATGAACTTATCAGTGTTTTTTTCAAGGAAACCGGCGTTCCAATTCTGTTGAATACATCATTTAATGAAAATGAACCAATCGTAAATGCGCCGATTGAAGCCATCAACTGTTTCCTTCGAACCAATATGGACATGTTAGTAATGGAGAATATTGTTGTAGAATCTAGGGATTTATTAAAGGAGGTTCAAATAAATTCAATAACAGTATAATGGCCACCTTTTCCATCATCACAGCATCCTATAACTCATTACCGACCATAAAGCAGGCTTGGGAGTCTCTTTGTAGTCAACGTTTTATAGACTGGGAATGGATTGTTGTCGATGGCGCTTCCACCGATGGAACCAAAGAGTGGTTGAGCTCCATAAAAGACAATCGTGTACATTGGAAATCCGAAAAGGACAGAGGTATTTTTGATGCGTTAAACAAAGGAGTTGAACGTGCATCTGGTTCAATCATCGGATTTCTCCATTCAGATGATTACTTCGCCAATCAAGAAATATTGGCACAAATAAATCAAAAATTCATAGCAACACATTCCGATGGTATCTACGGCGATTTGAAGTATATCTCTTCTGAAAGCGGACGTATTATTCGTCATTGGAAAAGCGAGGTCTTTAAACCAAAATTACTCGGAAAAGGATGGATGCCTCCGCATCCTACATGCTTTTTCAAGAAGGAAGTTTATTCCCAAATAGGATCGTTCGACACCTCTTTTAAAATCGCGGCAGATTACGATTTTTTACTGCGTTGTTTTTTGAATGATGAGTTTACATTTACCTATATCCCAATTGTCATAACCCACATGAGAATAGGAGGAGCTAGTTCAAAATGGCAAAATCTGTATAAAAAATCGAAGGAAGACATTCGTGCCTTGCGCAAAAATAATATGACTTTCCCCTTGTGGATTGTTGTACGTAAGATTGGTAGTAAACTAAAACAGTTCATTTAAATTTCAATAGCTTCTTTTCGATGAAAGCTTGACTAAAAATGATTAAAACGAATCCTAAAAAAGAAAATATGCACCTCGATTGTGCAACATCAATTTGACTATAATGGCCTTAAAGACAATTAATCCCACCCAAACAGCCGCTTGGCAAAAATTGCAAGCGCATTTTGAACAAATGAAAGACATGCAAATGCACGATTTGTTTGCTGCTGATTCCCAACGTACGGAAAAAATGCACATCGAGTGGAACGATTTCTTGGTAGATTATTCCAAAAACAGAGTGACAGACGAAACCATGAGTTTGTTGCTTTCTTTGTCAAAGGAAGTGGATTTAGCCGATGCGATTGATAAATATTTCGCAGGAGACGTTATTAATCAAACAGAAAATAGAGCGGTATTGCACACAGCCTTGCGTTCAGGTGATCAGAAGGAAATTTTAGTCGATGGTGAAAATATCATCCCAGAAATAAAAGAAGTTAAAGCAAGAATGAAAGCCTTTTCAGAAAGCATCATTTCTGGTCAACACAAGGGCTACACAGGTAAAGCAATTACGGATGTCGTGAACATCGGTATTGGCGGTTCTGATTTGGGTCCTGCTATGGTCGTAGAAGCCTTACAGTTTTACAAGAATCACTTGAATGTACATTTTGTATCCAATGTTGATGGCGATCACGTTCAAGAAGTTATTAAAAAGTTAAATCCAGAGACCACATTATTTGTCATTGTTTCGAAGACCTTCACTACACAAGAAACTTTGACAAATTCGGAAGCGATTCGCACTTGGTTTTTACAAACGGCAGCAAAGGAAGATGTAGCGAAACATTTTGTGGCAGTATCGACGAATATAAACAAGGTTCAAGAATTTGGAATTTCTCCGGAAAACATTTTCCCGATGTGGGACTGGGTAGGTGGACGTTTTTCACTGTGGAGTTCGGTCGGACTTTCCATTAGCTTAGCGGTGGGTTATCCAAATTTTGAGTCCATTTTACAGGGAGCATCCAAAATGGATCAACATTTCAAACATGAATCGTTGGATAAGAACATCCCGGTGGTTTTAGCCTTATTGAGCATTTGGTACAACAATTTTTTTGGTGCAGAAAGTGAGGCACTTATTCCCTATTCCCAATACTTGCAAAAATTGGCGCCTTACCTTCAACAAGGCATCATGGAAAGCAATGGAAAACAAGTAGCCAGAGATGGGAAACCGGTCAATTATCAAACAGGAACCATTATTTGGGGAGAGCCTGGCACGAATTCACAACATGCTTTTTTTCAGTTGATTCACCAAGGAACCAAGCTGATTCCAACGGATTTCATAGGCTTTAAGCAATCATTGTATGAAAACAAAAACCAACACGATAAACTGATGTCTAATTTCTTCGCACAGACGGAGGCCTTGTTGATGGGTAAATCACCCGAACAAGTGAAGAGTGAATTAGACGCGCTTCAAATTACAGAAGAAAAAGCAGCTTTTTTACTTCCTTTCAAGGTATTCACCGGAAATAAACCAACCAATACCCTGTTAATCGAAAAATTAACTCCTGAAAGTTTAGGTGCGTTAGTGGCACTTTACGAACACAAATTATTTGTTCAAGGGGTGATTTGGAACATATTCAGTTACGATCAATGGGGTGTAGAACTTGGAAAACAGCTAGCTACAAGTATCCTGGGTGAGATTGAAAAACAAAAGGTAGCGGAGCACGATGCATCCACCACATTTTTACTGAATAAATTCATCAAATAAGTTTCATTGATTGAATACGATCCTAAGATAAGTAAGCTTTAAAAATTTAACAAACAGCCGTTTTAGAACGGGAAAAGAAATTAAAATGATTAATTAGACTTTATCACATGCAAAAATTACTCTTTTTAAGTTTAGCCTTAGTGTTAAGCCAACTTACGTTTGCGCAGCTAAAAGTTAGTGAACGTGCCCAATTGAATTTCAACAAGTTTAACAACGAGTTTTTTGTGCTGGATGATTCCACGCATTATTGGACGCAAAAACCTGGTAGCCACCGATGGGTAAAGCATTCATTTGTGTATGATGTCAAACATCCTTTTAAGGAAGTTATGGAAATGACCAAGGTGTTATCAATGGCAAAAAACAGGTATTATTTTGTCCATGAAAGCTGCGGAAATGTCTATGAGTTGTACAAGGATACACTGAAACGTATTGATGAAAGTTTTCCTCATAAAAATCAATATGGCGCTCCGATGTTTGCGTGGAACGGAAGTGTCTACATGTTTGGGGGATACGGGTTCTTTCAAGTAAAAGATGTATTTACACGGTATATTCCATCGGCGAAAGAATGGTTTGAAGTAAACGTCAAAAGCACGGCTATGCCTTCTCGGCGTTCTGCGCCATTGTTTGTTATCGAAAAAGATCAATTTTATCTTTTAGGTGGTTTGTGTCGCAATCACCTGAAAGAAATCTATTTACGCGATTGCTGGAAGTATGATTGCCGCACAAAACACTGGGAACAACTGGGCGAAATTCATGAGTTACTCTATAATAAAATGAGTATCATGAAATTGAACATAAACTTGCCAAATCAGGTGTTACTTGTAAATAACCGGATGATTGAGTTGGATATCCGTAACAATTCGTGGAGTTCATTTGAAAATCCAATGTTCTTGAACATGAATAAAATCGCATCATCGAAAAATAACAAGTACTTAATGTATGTCCTATCGAATTCGAATAACCCAAATGACCTTAAAGTAGAAGTACGAAAATCCAAATACTTTAAAGAATTCAAAGTTGGTACGTATCCGATTTATCAAAAAATATCCGTTTTCAAACGATTTCCAAAAGAGGATTATTTGTGGATTTCGTTGATTTTAAATTTCCTTTTATTTACTTTATTGTTTTACATTCGTCGAATGCATAAAGTTCGATTTTTACAAAGATCTCAAAAGAAACTATATAAATCTGACTTTTCTTCCATAGAATGGGAAGTATTAAGGTTGATTCGAAATCAAGGGGAAATGGAACTTTCTGCCTTAAACACCTATTTTAATGAAGCAGGGTTATCGCATGAAACACTAAAAAAGAGAAGAGAATCATTTGTAAAAAACATCCGAATTAAAATTGCCCTGATTACACGAAAACCTATTGATGAAATTTTAATTGAATCAAAACACAACGTCGATAAACGAATGAAAATCATTCATTGGAACGAGGACATCGAACTTGAAGATGAAAGTATTTCAGATAAATAGGTCGTTGAGAGACACTAAAATAATTTATTTTTGATGAAAAAAGTGAAAAAGTTCATGAACATAGTATTTTTTGAAGCTACTTTTGCATTCTAAATACGTCCTATATCAACAATGACTACCTACACTGCACTTATTTTAATTATATTTTTTACCACAGGGTTCATGTTAATGTACTTTGTTACGCCAGTTGTTATTCAAGTGGTCAAGTTGAGACGCTTGTTTGAACCTGTGTCTAATCGAAGTTCACACGGTCAAAATGTTCCGAGTTTTGGGGGCATTACTTTTTTTATCGTACTTATTTTAGCATTAAACATATCTGAACAGTTCTTTGTCACATCCCGAGCTGTATTTTTAGTACCCTCTGCTTTGTTTATCTTTTTCATGGGATTAAAAGATGATTTAACAGGGATCAGTCCCTGGAATAAAATCACGGTTCAACTTATTGCCACAACGATTTTATTTTTGTCGCCAGATTTTCAAATTACAAACCTTCATGGGTTTTTAGGAATCTATGAGATTGTACCATGGATTTGCATTCCTTTGGCGTTTTTGGTGGTGATTTTTTACATTAATGCATACAATTTGATTGATGGAATCGATGGTTTGGCATCTGGACTTGGCGCGCTATTTTTTACGTTCTTTTCACTTGTTTATTTCACACTCAATGATTTCATGATGATGGCGGTCTGCTTAGCCATGGTTGGATCATTTGTAGCTTTTTTGCGTTTTAATACTTCGAAGGACAAGCGAATCTTTTTGGGTGATACAGGGTCACTATTGATTGGATTTCTAATTGCAGCTATTGTCATTAATATCTTGTCGAAAGATTACCACGAAGAAATACAAATGAAATATGTAGCGAATTTGCCATTATTGATTATTTCTGCTTTATACATCCCTGTTTTTGATTCTATTCGGGTATTTATTATCCGTATTCAAAATGGAAAAAGTCCGTTTGCATCTGATCGCAGTCACATTCATCATGTTATTTTGGAGTATTTCAAAATTTCGCACCAAAAAACGTCCCTTTTACTGGTTTCTTTGAATGCACTCATTCTTTTCATAATGGGCTTTATTACTGATTTTTGTAATCACAAAACATCTATTTTTGTGTTAGTTTTCATAACGCTGATATTAGCTGTTGTTTTACATAAACTAAGAATGAAATTGCTGAAAAACGTTGTTTAATCGCTCGTTTCTCCATTCTAAAATGATAAAGGAATCTATTAGTTCTTTCACTAAGTATTTCTTAACTTTACCCGATTAATTCTAACCATGAAAAACATCACTATACTAGCAAAATTATTTGCAGGTATTTTTTTTACACTCGTTGGCCTAACATCTTGTGAGGTTCGAGAACGCTTGGTTTATTTACAAGAATCGAATTTAGACACTATCCAAAAAGTAAAAAATACCTATTCACCCGTATTACGTGTCGACGATCAATTAAGTATTCTTGTTGGAGGTGCGGATCAAGAAGCATTGGCCGCTTTTCAATTTTATTCAACAAGCAGTTCAACTAATAATGGACAAAATTTACAATTGCTCACTGGAATTAACTACTTGATTGACATCAATGGCAATATTAATTTTCCTGTTTTAGGTTTCGTGCAATTGGCAGGAAAAACACGTTTGGAAGCGGTCAAGTATTTACAGGAGCAACTTGCACAATATGTCGATAATCCAGTCGTGAATATTGAAATTAAGAACTTTAAATTTACGGTTTTAGGTCAAGTAAAATCTCCAGGTATTCATATGGTTTCTACCGATAGAATGACAATATTGGAGGCTATTGGAAAGGCAGGAGATTTACAAATTACGGGACTTCGAAACAATGTTTTGGTACTAAGAGAAATAAATGGAGAACGCATCGAATATCGCCTCGATTTAACAAATAAAAGTATCTACAACTCTCCAGCGTTTTACATTTGTCAAAATGATGTCATCTACGTAGAGCCAAATTTCACAGCGAATTTCCAAGGAACGAACTTCCAAACATATACTCAATTAGGGACAACATTTGTCTCTATTTTCCTTTCTATGTTCACACTTATTACCCTTACAAAATAATGCAAGAGGATTTCAACCTAAAACAGGATCAACTAGACGCCCCTGAACCAAAGATAAATGTAAGGGAACTCATTGATCGTTACCTTCATTATTGGTTGTGGTTCGTTATTGGAATAGTCATTTGTGTTTTTGTATCCTACACCTTATTGCGGTATTCTACTCCGATATATAATTCAACTGCGACAATTTTAATACAAAATCAAGAAGATGATGTTTTAAAAGGACTTTCAGCTTTTCAAGACCTTGGTTTAACAGAGAAAAGCACGAAATTAGAGAATGAAATTGCATTATTTAAAACTCCAGCCATTCTGAATAGCGTTTCGAGAAAGCTAAATTTAAATCGTAGGTATTTATTAGTTGGACAAAATGCTGGGATTAAAAAATCCGAGTTATATAAAAACACTCCATTCACATTAGAGTCAGTCAGAAATGACAGTTTACTTTTTGATAAAAGTGCAAGTTTTCAATTAAAAGTGATCTCTTCTAAACGATTTGAACTTCACATTGATGAGAAAACCTATTTAGGGTCACATACATTTAACACACCTATATCGACTAAAATTGGACTAATATCATTTGTCACAAACACCAATTTTAATGCATCAACTGTAGGAAATGAATACATTGTTTATCTTGAGCCAATAAAAGATGCTGCATCAAAATTGGGTTCTGATATTAGCTTAGAACGCGTTGATAAGTTTTCAGATTTAGTTTCTATTTCATACAACGGACCAGTAATTGAGAAGAACAATGATATTATTTCCGCACTAATTACAGAGCATGAAACTCAAAGCATTTATGATAAAAATGAGATTGCGCGAAATACAAGTGCCTTCATAAATGATAGAATGTCTTACATCACAGAAGAATTATCAGCTGTAGAAAAGGACGTAGAAGCATTTAAAACAAAACACAACATTGTAGATGTTTCAACTCAAGGAGGTGAATTTGTTGCCAAACAAAGTGCAACAGAAGAAAGTATAATTCAGACTTCTGTACAACTAAGTTTGAATGAATACCTTCAAGAATACTTGCAAAAACACCAAGATTACACAGAATTATTGCCGTCAAACTTGGGATTTGAAGACGGTTCTATCGTTGCGATGACTACTCAGTATAATAAACTGTTGTTGGATCGTCAACGATTAATGAAGAATTCAAGCATTAAGAATCCAACAGTTCAAAAAATTGATGATCAATTAATCGGACTTCGTCATTCAATCGATGAAGGATTGAAATCCAATAAATCTCGTTTAAAAATCACTTTGAATTCATTAAATGTGGTTGATAATCGTTACAAGGATAAAATAGCTTCCGTGCCAGGTTACGAACGCGAATTTCGGAATATAGAGCGTCAACAAGAAATCAAAGAAACATTATACATTTTCTTATTACAAAAACGCGAGGAAAATGAAATAAAAACTGCTTCATC
>CANMFV010000018.1 GCA_947496835.1 Flavobacteriales bacterium
AATGTATCCCTCATACTTCAATTGAATTTCAGTTTGAATAAGTACATCACTATCTTTTTCTGAAGCTTTGATTGCTGCCTCATTTGCCTCTGGACAAATTTCTAATAAATCAGTTAATGAGATGTGTGGTCGTGTGAGTAAACTTGTTATTTTCACCTGTTGTGTTATCAAGGCGGATTCCTTTTCCAATAAAAGCGGATTCGCTTGATCCGGTGTAATTCCTATTCTACGAAGCTCCTTTTTCAACCAAGTCGTTTGTTGAATTTTATATTGAACTTTTTCTAAACTTTGATCATCTGCTAATCCAATTGCGTGTCCTAACGGTGTTAAGCGTTCATCTGCATTATCTTGTCTCAATAGAATTCTGAATTCAGCGCGGCTGGTAAACATACGATATGGCTCATCCGTGCCTTTCGTGATCAAATCGTCAATTAACACACCAATATACGCATCACTTCTCGTCAGAATAAACGGCTCTTTCTTGTTGATTTTTAAATGCGCATTGATTCCTGCCATTAGTCCTTGACAAGCCGCTTCTTCATAACCGGTAGTTCCATTAATTTGTCCAGCAAAATACAAGTGTTCAACTAGTTTTGTTTCAAGGGTGTGTTTCAATTGGGTAGGAGGGAAGTAATCATATTCAATGGCATATCCGGGCCTAAACATTTTTACTTTTTCAAAACCGGGTATTGTTTTCAAAGCAGCTAATTGTACATCTTCAGGAAGGGAAGTGCTAAATCCATTCACATATATTTCAACTGTATCCCAGCCTTCAGGCTCAACAAAAATCTGGTGTCTGTCTCGGTCTGCAAAACGGTTGATTTTATCTTCAATACTTGGACAATACCTTGGCCCTGTACTTTTAATTGAACCATTAAACATTGGAGACCGGTCGAAGCCAGTCTTTAATAATTCATGCGTTTCAGTATTTGTATAAGTAATGTAGCAAGGGGTCTGTTTTGTTAATGCCTTATTATTGGAATAGCTAAATTTTGAAGGGTTCTCATCGCCGTCTTGCACTTCCATTTTGGAATAATCCAATGAGCGTCCATCTACTCTCGGCGGCGTTCCTGTTTTCATGCGCCCAGCTTCAAATCCCAGTTGAATTAAATTTTCTGTAATTCCAGTTGACGCTCTTTCTGCTGCGCGTCCACCACCGAATTGCTTTTCGCCAAGATGAATTAAACCATTTAAAAAAGTGCCATTTGTTAACACAACTGCATCTGCAAACACATCAATGTCAAGAGATGTTTTTACACCAATAACCCTTCCTTCTTCAACTAAAACACCAACACACATGTCTTGCCAAAAATCTACATTAGGATTGTTCTCAAGCAACATTCTCCATTCCCAGGAAAACATCATGCGGTCATTTTGAGTACGAGGGGACCACATTGCTGGTCCTTTAGATATATTAAGCATTCGGAATTGAATAGCGCTTTTGTCACTGACAATGCCTGACCCGCCGCCTAAAGCGTCTATTTCACGCACGATTTGTCCTTTCGCCACGCCGCCCATTGCTGGATTACAACTCATTTGAGCTATCGTATTCATATTCATGGTGAGTAACAAAACCTTACTGCCAAGTTTGGCCGCAGCATTAGCCGCTTCACATCCAGCGTGACCTGCGCCAACAACTATAACGTCATATTTATCTAACATGTCTATTGTTTCACGTGGAACATTTTAATTTTTATTCACCTATTGTTTCACGTGAAACAAATAGGTTTAGATAATAAGACTCTTTAAACCTCATCATCTCTATGTCTTTTTTTAATTTATCCTTGTAGCCGCAAAGATGGAGGACACCGTGAAAAATGACACGGTTCAACTCTTCTTCAGTCGTTGATTTTTCAATAACACTATTCTCACGCACCCTATCCAATGATATGATTAAATCACCATTAACAACACCAGCCTCACAATAATCAAAGGTAATGATGTCTGTATAATAATCGTGTTTAAGAAAATCTTGATTAACCTTTAATAAGTATTCATCTGAACACAGCACTATTGCAATTTCACCTAACTTTAAATTCTCAGAAGTTATTAGGAAGTTTAAAGCAAACTTTAATGGACGAGACTTTAAAAATTTAGGCTTTGCAACGTCTATACTTGATATCGAAATCATTTACTGAAATAGATTACAACTTCATTTCCTGCCTCGTTAAAGATAACTTCGTCTGATAGATTTCTCATTAAAAAAATACCGCGTCCGTTTTCCTTTAAAATATTCTCTGGTGCTGTTGGATCTGGTAAATTATTATAATCAAAACCTTTTCCTTGATCTTTAATTTTGAAACAAAAAGAATTAATAGAATCAGCTACGGCGACTTCTATAAGCAATGCATTGTTTTCATTGTTACCATGACAAATAGCATTATTCACTGCTTCAGTAACTGCAATCAATACATTTCCAAACGCATCTTCCTGAATACCAACTATTTGACAAACTTTTTCCACCAAATTCTCAACATCCACCAACGATTGAAAATCAGTAGGTAACGTTAATGCTTCAATTATATTAAATCCTTCTTTCATATCACGTATTACAGGAAAAACACATTAGTTTAAGTTGAAATATTGATTCGCTCTTTCCTTGTAATACAAACGTAAAGAAGGATCAGCGCTTTTCAATAATTCTATTTCCTTTAATTTGGATTTGTTATACTCTTCAAAACGGATTTTGTTACCTGAATTTACATCTTTTCCAGATTTTGATTCCCTTTTATCTTCATAACCTCTCTCCATCATCGCTTTCTCACTTTCTAATAAGCGTGTTAAAATTTCTTTTTGTCGGTTAACAAGTTCCTTATTGATGTTTCTATTAATCATGTTTTTTTCTTGTTCCTCAAGCTCTTTTATGAGTGGGTTCAATTGATTACCTAATCCTTTACCGTCCTTATTCATCTCATTTCGCAATTGTTCCAATCTTTGTCGGATAGCCGTTTGCTCTGCGGCCATTTTTGCAATTTCTTTATTACCTAATCCAAGCATATTTTGACCAGAAGTACCTGGTTGATTGCCCGGTTTACTTCCTGGTTTATCACCTGGCTTATCACCACCTGGATTTGGACCTTTTTGCATTTGTTCCAATTGTTTTTTAAGCATTTCCTTCATATCACCTGAAGACATAGATTGTCCAGGCTTTGGACGTCCCTTACCTGGATTATTACAACTACCCGATCCAGACATTTCTCCCTGCATTTGACTTTGCATGCTTTGCAGGGCTTCATTTAATAAAAGCGCTAAATTATTGTAGGAAGTCATCACTAATTGTTGATGCTTGTTTAAATCTTTCTTTCGGTGATCATCAATGTCTTCCACCGCTAAATTTTGGTTCGTTTCAATGGCGTTCAGTTCTTTATCAATAAACGAAGCTATTTTTGGTTGGCGTTTGGCCATCGCTAATAAACTATCCTTAATGATTTTTGTTTCGTCGATAATCCGTTGTTGTCTTCTACCCATTTTACGGTAGATAGGATCTTGACTAGTTACTTTAGTGAATTTATTCATAAGAGCTTCCTGGTCGAAACTTAAGGTCATTAAACCCTCTAAAATATTCCGAAGAGATTTCATGTCCTCTTCTTGCTCTTTCTTATTGGCTTGCTGTTGTTTGGCGTTTAATTGATTTGCCATTGAATTCATACCTTCAGAAGCGGACTTTTGTTTCTCATTGGACTTTTTTTCTTTTCCTTCTTCAATTCCTTCTTTTGCTTCTTTTAAGTCTTCTGTCACCTCATCCTTTAATTCATCTAAGTTTCCTAAATCCATTGGTTTTTCCAATTCTTTATTTAGTTCACTTAATTTTTCAAGATCCTTTTTAAGTTCGTCGAACTTTTTATTTAATTCCTCTTGTTTCTTAGCTAATTCTTCTTTGGAAAGTTGCTTGTCTGCATCTTCACGTAATTCATCTTGCTCTTTAGCTAAATCTTTTAATTCTTTTTCTACATCATCAATACGTTCGTTGAGCTGCATTTTCTTTAACATTTCTAGACTTCTATCGAGCTGCTTCTTCATGTCCTCTGAGGATTGATTTAATTGCTCCATTTTGTCCTTTACTTGCTCTTTTTCGTTTTGCTGTAATAATTTCTCTAAGTCCTCCAACAACTTCTTTAATTCATCGTCCATTAATTCATCTAGGAGTTTTTCAATCATTTCTTGTTTCTCTAATAACTCTTGATTCATCGGAGAAAGTTGGTTTTTCTCTTCCATACTTTTATCCATTTCATTCTGAATTTTCTGTAAGGATTCAAGAAGGGAAGATTGCTCCTCTTTTAATTGCTGAACTTTATTTAATTTATTCCAATCCGAAGACTTAGAATTCATTGTTTCTTTCTTTAACTGAGAAATGTTTTTTTGAAATTCTTTCGTCTTTTTCAATAATTGATCTAAATCCTCTTTTGTTTGATTTTGATCCTCTTGTCTAGAATTATTTAATTCCTCTAAACTTGGTAATTCATATGTAAATAATTGACTTTTAGCTGCTTTACTCCCGTTTACACCATCGTTATCATACACAATAAAGTAATATTCTATTTTATCTTCTAACTGAATATCCTCCCGTTTAAAATCAACCGCAAAATTGAAATTCATTTGAGATCCTACCATTTGTTGAACGGGCATTCTCACATCTTTTTGTTGTCCATTTTTTCGTGTAATCTTATACACAAATTGCAAGGACTTTAATCCATAATCATCTGATGTGATTCCACTGAAATATTTAATTCCTTCTGAAATTGAATCCTCTTTCTCACTTACTTCTATCGTAGGATAAGCATCCTTAATAACGTTTAGTTTATACTGTACCGTATCCATTCGATGTGTATACTTGTTTTCTAGAATAAACTTTAATTGTTTATCTTCATTACATGTTTTAATGAACTTAAAAGATTCGGACTTAAACAAGGTTTTCATAGTATTCCAAAAAACACGTGTATTATTCGTGTTTTTCGTTTGAACTTTCCACTCAATTTGTGTTCCTTCTGGAATCGTTAAATCTCCAACATTTTCAACTAATTCATTCTGTTTTCCTAAGTAAGAAGGATAAGTACAAACTGCTTGAATCCGACCGATTAATGATTTTCCAGTAACATTCAACTGATATTTTTGACTATCAAATTGATTTGTGGTAAAGTAAAAACGCGCGTTCTTTTTTGGTTTTTTAATGCTTCCCGTAAACGTGTTTTTTGTTTTTCTAAGCAATAAAAATTTACCCTGATCAGAAACAATAAAAACTTGACTTGGTAATTCTTTTTTACCTTTTGTATTCGATGGAACTATTTCCAAGTCTACTAAAAAATCAGCACCTTCTTCAACATCAAAATATTTTGATACCAGTTTGAATGCATACGGTGCTTTATCCTTAAATACCTTATTGTAATAAACAACATGCTCTGTTCCTTGAGTTAAAATTGAAGGAATGAATACGGCAATCAATATAAAACATAAAAAAAGAGGGATTAAATAATTTAAATATCTTTTATTTTCATTGATTTGAATCGCATTTTTAAATGGTATAACACTCAATTCGGCAGAACGTTGATTGACACTAGCTCTCAATAATTCAATATTTCCTTCCTGGTGCAAAAGATCACTTTGAAGTTGGAGGGTGTTTTTTAATCGATCAGAAATAGATGGAAAAAAGGAGCCAATAATTTCTGATGCTTGAATTCTACTAATCTGCTTTCCAAATGAAATTAACTTTGAAATAGGAATGATTATGTATTTAATAAACACAACGGTATTTACACCAATAAAACCAAAAAATAAGATCGCCCGAATGATTGAATTGAACTTTCCAAAATACTCAAAGGTTGTAGCAAACAGAAAGGAACATAGAAAAATAACAAAAAACAGCAATAAGCCCCGAATCAACTGATTCTTGTAGTACTTTCGTATAAATGCGTCAATTTGATTAATTAGTTCGTCGAAGCTATTTTTCATGAGATAAAAGTATTCAACATTTCAATACAGGACAAATTTAATACTGAGAAGTTAGTTATATATAATATATTTCTTTTTAAAGATTATTTAAATAATTTATTACTCTTATTAAGACTGTTCATATGTGTAAAAGTTTAACCTAAAAACTTGCTTTTCCTGAAATTAACAATTTAGCGGTTTATATAAACAACTTACATTCGTATAATAAATTGATATTCAATGTAATATAACATTATTCACATAAATGAATTATAAGTGAATGTTGATAAAAACAATAAGATTTTCCCCATTTTTAGGTTCATAACCATAATGATATAAAAGGGTAACTATCGCAAACTTTTCGTGTTTAATAAAATAAAAAGTACAATGAGAATATTAATCTTATAAAACAAGTTTAACTTTTTAGAATTTATCCAATGTTATAAACATAAAAACACTGTTCTGTGTGTATAAGTCTATTGGATTTTCTGAGTAAAGTAAGGGGTTTATCCCTGCGTGAAAATCAAAATAGTGAATAACTTAAGCTATTTGTTAATAGTGATTAACTTTGTAACATAAAGATATAGAAGAAATGATTATTCCAATTGGTTGCGATCACGCAGGATTTAAAACGAAAGAACTTATCGTTAAACATTTGACTAACAAAGGATTCCAGATCAAAGATTTTGGTTGTTATTCTGAATCGAGTATTGATTACCCTGATTACGCCCATCCGGTAGCACAGATGGTAGAGGAAAACCCAGGAATGATTGGTGTGTTATTATGTGGTTCTGGTAATGGGATTAATATGACAGCAAATAAACATGCAGGAATTAGAAGTGCATTGTGCTGGGAGAAAGAAATAGCTTCATTGGCTCGATCTCACAACGATGCAAATATCATTGCTATTCCAGCGCGGTTTGTTTCTGAAGAAATGGCAATCGAAATGGTGGATGTGTTTTTATCTACCGTTTTCGAAGGAGGACGACATCAAAATAGAATTGATAAAATACCGTGTTAATTTGAAATGATTAGGACTTCAACACGTCTATTTGCCTCTTTTTCCTCTTCTGATTGTGGATTTTTATAGATAGGCTTGGTATTACCAAAACCAATTGCTTTTAATCTTTTTTCTTCAACTCCACCCTCGATAAGGTAATCAACAACTCGTTGCGCTCGTTTTTTAGATAATTTCATCGACACTAAGTTTTTGTCGTTATCTTCATTTACATGTCCGTGTACTTCAATGTAGGTATTAGGGTTTAAAATCAAAAAATCACGCAATCGCTTCAATTTCGGGTAGGATTCTTCTAAAATGGTTGCAAGTCCTGCCGCAAAATAAACATCGTCTAATCCAGAAATCATTCCTTCTTGAATCGGCTTTAACCAAATGGTATCCTTAAAGTCTGAGCTGATAGGAATAGCTGTGTTATTCAAATCAGAAGATAAATAACCCTCTGCATCTACTCGAATCGTACCTGTTTTTATTTTTTTAATCAGATTCATTTCGATATCACTCCCACGGTAAATACCATTTATTTCTGCAGAGCCTTGTAATAAAACCCTCGCTTCCACTGCCTTTTTACTTAGAACATCTCTAACAACAATGGAATAAATTTGTAAATTTTCATTGTAAACAAGGTTTAGCGGCCACGTTTTATTTTTTTCGGATTCATCTAATTCAAAAGAAAAAGCAGTGTTGATTTCTTGTTTTAGTTTTTCTTTCGCTATTAATAAAATATAAAATTGGTCATTTTCATCCACAGCGATCTGTGTTGAAAGACTCTGCATTGAGTCAATTGATTTTTCTAAAAGGACCTGTAAATTTTGTTCTTTGAGCCCCGAACAAATGTTACCTCCTTTTTCCTTTAAAATTAATACATCAACTAATGATTGATTTTTACTAAAGGTAATGGTTAAATTACCTTTGTTGACGCTCGTGAAATGTACCCAAATCTGATTTTTTGTAGGTGAGG
Organism: Flavobacteriales bacterium; assembly: GCA_947496835.1. Lineage (GTDB taxonomy): Bacteria > Bacteroidota > Bacteroidia > Flavobacteriales_D > Crocinitomicaceae > UBA952. The sequence continues at coordinate 7,902 of CANMFV010000018.1, forward strand.
AAATGTGCTGAAAAACACCTTCGGAAGGGACAACACCTTTTTTGCCGGTAAAAAACAATGAATAAGACCCTGTTGGATTCAAGTCGAGCGCATTTTCACAACTTGTATAATCTTTCTGTTGTGAAAATGCGAAAAACGGAATAAAAAATAAAATAACGTAATACCGCATAGCGCCTTCAACGCATTATTTCATCTTTAGTTTCATATTACCAGAAACTTCTGTTGTAAGAAAAAATCCTGAAGCGCCTAATAGAATCGTTGAAACAGCCAGACGATCAACAGTTCCTGATAAAAACACTCCTTCGTCGAGTTGTGTGTTTAATTGGTTCGTAATGGTTGTTTTTGTTTCATTTAGCAGTGGATTCAAATCATATTTTGCTGATTTATTCAGTTCCTCTAAAATCCGTTTATCAAACAACCATTTAGCCGTTTTTAACAAAATACTTTTCGAATTGATATCATACGCTAAATTCGTTAACACAAAAAACTGATCTTCTGTAATATAAGGTGTTCCTATCAGATAAAACTCTCCTTTTTTTGAACCCGAAAAATAAACTTGTATAATGAGTTTCTGTTCTTGATTTCCTAAAACATGAAGAGAGTCAACACTAATTTCTTTTCCATTAAAAGGTATTTTATAACCGATTAAATTCTTATTCATTATTTTATTAATAGAGTCATATGAGGCTTTTACAAGGATATTCAAGGCATATCCTTGACCAGGAGTGTATGTTGTTTGATTGGGTAAGACGCTATAAATAGTTTGTTCTTTATTTGTGGTAATATAAGGTTCCACAGTCAATTCTGCGGTCAATTCTGCTCGTTTATTTGTTGCATCAAAGGTGACAGGACTAAGCGATATGTTTTTAGGTTTTAAATAGAGAAAACCATAATCATTTAAATTCATCGGCTCTTCTAATTGACGCCAAACATCTTTTATTGAGGAACGAATATCAACGGATTCTATTTGACGATCAATATCCTTTTCTAAGGATTGTAATTGATTTTTTACTTGCTTTTCCACTTGGGATGTGGCGTTATACTTAAAAACGGTGATTTCACATGGGTCAATCACATCGAAACGTTTCAACTTCGTTTCTGTGTTGAATATGTATGAATTAGTAATCGAAACCGTCGTGTTATATCCCACTTTTACTCTGCGCATTGGTTCTCCCACACCACAACTTGCATAGATTCGAGGAATGGCGCATGTTCCTTTTTCATCCCATAAACTATGGCATTTGGGACAATAATTTAATTTCAATTGAAATTTCCCATCAACTTCATAGTACAAACCAGTTTTGGTTAGTTGAAAATTGATGGGTTCACGAATGAACTTATAGTTGAAACTTACCCCTTCACATTGTTCTTGTTTTCCATCAAAACTAATAGGCAAAGATTTTTCTACGTCATTAAGTTGACTTTGCAGGTCAATTTCAATGGGCACAGTTATTTTAGAAACAGACAGAACGGGGAGTGGTGGGTCTATCATTTCCACAATAGGTTCCGGAATGTTAATGGATTTGCATGAACAAACCAAAATTGGAAGTAAAAAAAGAAGGTATTTCAGGCAAGGCGGAATCACGAAACGAAGGTAAAATAATTTACCAAACTTAGTTATTTCTTGAAAAAAATTGAATATAAAAAAGGGGGCCTAGGCCCCCGAAAATCTTAGTTCATTTTGGCTTTTAATCCTTTATCTAAGGCATCCAAAAATTCTTCGGTATATACGTAATGATCACCATGATTCACTTTGTTTCCATGAATACAGACAGCAAGGTCTTTCGTCATGATGCCAGATTCAACCGTTTCAATACAAACGCGCTCTAGTGAAAGACAGAAGTCGATTAATGCTTGGTTGTTGTCTAGTTTACCTCTAAACGCCAAACCTCTTGTCCAAGCGAAAATAGATGCAATTGGATTTGTAGACGTTTGTTTTCCAGCTTGATAATCTCTATAGTGACGAGTAACTGTTCCGTGTGCCGCTTCAGCCTCCATGATTTCGCCGTCCGGTGTAATTAGCACAGAGGTCATTAATCCAAGAGAACCAAAACCTTGAGCAACAGTATCCGATTGAACATCACCGTCATAATTTTTACAAGCCCAAACGAAATTTCCATTCCATTTTAATGCAGACGCCACCATATCATCAATCAAACGATGTTCGTAAACAATTCCAGCTGCTTCGTATTTCGCTTTGAATTCATTTTGGTAAATTTCTTCAAAAATATCTTTGAAACGACCATCGTATTTTTTCAAAATGGTGTTTTTTGTAGACAAGTAAAGCGGCCATTTTTTAGCAAGTGCCATGTTGAAGCAAGAATAAGCAAATCCTCGAATGGATTCATCTGTATTATACATCGCCATTCCAACTCCATCTCCTTTAAAGTTGTACACTTCGAAGTTTTGTACTTCACCACCATCTTCTGGGGTAAAAGTCATTGTTAATTTCCCTTTTCCTTTGAAAATAGCATCTGTTGCACGGTATTGATCTCCGAATGCATGACGACCAACAATAATTGGAGCGGTCCAGTTTGTCACCAAGCGCGGAACGTTTTGCATCACGATAGGCTCACGAAAAACGGTTCCATCAAGGATATTACGAATTGTTCCATTTGGAGATTTCCACATGGATTTTAAATTGAACTCTTTTACACGTGCTTCATCTGGTGTGATGGTAGCACATTTAATTCCTACTTTATATTCTTTAATTGCTTCAGCGGCGTCAATGGTTATTTGGTCATTGGTTTCATCGCGTTTTTCAATACCTAAATCATAATATTTAATATCAAGATCTAAATAAGGAAGAATCAATTTATCTTTAATGAATTTCCAAATAATGCGGGTCATTTCATCCCCGTCCAACTCTACTACTGGATTTGCAACTTTAATTTTTGACATAGGTACGTTTTTACAGCACAAAATTACGCAATTTTTTACGAATTATGAGGGAGAATATACCGCTTTAAACGTCAGTGTAAATTGTTTGAGCGTAACAATTACCTGCGGGAATTTTCTTCTTACAAATAACATGTGAGATTACATGTTTTATGAATAGGAGAACCAAGAAAATAAAAGCACAAGTAATGATAAAACTAGTCCAAACCCAAGAATTGTAGGAATAAGCTTACTTTCTTTTCGTTCACCCTTAAGAAAAAAGCGCCAAAGAATGAAGCTAATTAATCCACAAGGATAAGCAAAGATTAATGCTGCACCACGAACCCAAACTGTACCTGCTAATAAGAACCAGAGGGAAAAAAGGAAAGAAATGAGCGCGATCCAATCGTTTTTTGTTCTTTTCATCACCAAATAATTAGGAAGTCAAAAATAGTGTTTTATCATAAAAAAAGCGGTGAATTTCACCGCTTTCCTTTCCTCTAAAAAAGTGGAAGATTAATCTAAAGAACCAATCATTTTAGATGGATCTACATATAAATCGTATTCTTCGGATGTAACATGACCAAGTCCAACCGCAGCTTCTTTCAGTGTTGTTCCATTTTTGTGTGCATATTTTGCAATTTCAGCTGCTTTGTAATAGCCAATTTTGGTATTCAATGCTGTAACTA
>CANMFV010000019.1 GCA_947496835.1 Flavobacteriales bacterium
GACGAAATCCGTGTCGATCCAAAACCTTATTTATTGGAATTGATGACTTTCCGTATGCGTGGACATGAGGAATCTTCCGGGACGAAATACTATCCAGAAGGTCTTCAAGATGAATGGGAGACAAAAGACCCGGTTTCAAATTACGAAGCATATATGATTGAGCTTGGATTGTTGACTGTCAGTGAAATACAAAGCATCAAGGAAGGCATCAAAGAAGAAATTCAACATGGATTTGATGAAGCGAATGCAGAGCCAGCAATGGAGGCAAATCAAGAAACAGAAGTAAATGATTTATTCGCGCCTCACATTCAACAATTGATTGAAGCTACAGGACAAAAAGAAGAAAAACGCTTTATTGATGCCATTCAGGACGCACTTACGCAATCCATGGAAAAGCATGAAGGACTTGTATTGATGGGTCAAGATATTGCGGAGTACGGTGGCGCATTTAAAGTGACCGAAGGACTTGTTGATAAATTTGGCAAGGACCGAGTTCGCAATACACCTTTGTGTGAGTCTGCGATTCTAGGAGCTGGATTAGGTTTGTCTATTTCAGGCATGAAAGCAATGGTAGAAATGCAATTTGCGGATTTTGTTACCTGCGGATTCAATCAAATCATCAATAATTTGGCTAAAATGCACTGGCGTTGGGGTCAAAATGCAGATGTTGTGGTTCGTATGCCTACGGGTGCTGGTACTGCAGCTGGGCCTTTTCACTCGCAAAGTAACGAAGCTTGGTTCTTTCACACTCCTGGATTAAAAATCCTTTATCCGTCCACACCATATGATGCGAAAGGATTGTTGAATGCAGCATTTGAAGATCCAAATCCAGTATTGTTTTTTGAACATAAATTTTTGTACCGTAGCTTGAAAGAAGAGATTCCAACAGACTATTACACAGTTGAAATTGGAAAAGCGCGCACGGTAACCTCTGGTTCAGACTTAACGATTATAACATATGGATTAGGCGTTCATTGGGCAACGGAAACAATGTTAAAATATCCAGAAATTTCTGCAGAGATTTTAGATTTACGGAGTTTAATGCCATTGGATAAAGAAGCTATTTTTCAGGCAGCCAATAAAACAGGTAAAGTGATTGTTTTACATGAGGATTGTTTAACAGGTGGAATTGGTGGTGAATTGGTTGCATTGATTACGGAACATTGTTTTGAACATCTAGACGCCCCTGTTTTGCGTGTGGCTTCATTGGATACTCCGGTACCGTTTGCAGTGACGTTAGAAAAGCAATTTTTGGCATCTGAAAGATTAATGGGCGCAATTGATCGCATTATGAAATATTAATTCCAAGATCACAACTTGATAAAATCAATTTTTAAATCATTCTTACCGTTAGGAATTGTCTGGCTATTTTCTGGTGTATACAGAATTCTCTTAGTCTCCATTAATAGCAAAAAGTTCCCGGATTTTTCTTTTCAAGATTATGTGATAGGAGCTGGATTCGATTTAGTGACGATTGCACTTTTTTTCTTGCCTTTTGTCACGCTACTATTTTTACCACTTCCTGACCAACTTGAACGCGTCCGATTTTGGGTAAAATTGATGCTCTTCAGTTTATCGACCTTGTTGGTTTTTGTTTTTAATGGTTGGGATGTCGCTTATTTCTCATACACAGCCAAACGAACTAGTTTCGATTACTTTGTTTATATGTTGACAAATACGGAAACAACTAGTCTGGCTGGGGATTTTATTGCGGAGTTCTGGTGGTTAATCGTGTTTTTTATTTTCAGTTTAGCTTTTTCTATTTGGAGTTTTGTCAAATTAAAGTCAGCTCCAATTTCTTGGAAGTTAAGAAGGAATTGGTTCGGGTTTTTATTTACAGTAACAAGCTTCGTGATTATTGGTAGAGGTGGTTTTCAATTAAAGCCAATTGGAATCATTGAAGCCACAAATTACAGTAGTTTGGCTAATGCTCCTGCGGTACTTAATTCTGCTTTTACGATTATAAAAACGATAGCAGTTACAGGGCTTGACGATAAAAAGTATTTTAATGAGGATGACTTAAATGCACTTTTTAATCCCATTCAAAAGAGTCAAGGTCAAAACATACTTCCAAAAGGCACGAATGTGTGTTTTATCCTTTTGGAAAGTTTCGGTACGATGTATTGTGGACCCAATAGTCCGGATAGTTACACACCTTTCTTAGATTCCATTTTAAATCAGTCCATGTTTTTTGAGGATGCAATTGCGAATGGACGAACATCCATGGATGCGCTCCCTTCCGTTATTTCATCTATACCTGCTTATACAAATGAATCATTTATCTTGTCTGAGTACTGCGCAAATCAATTCCAGGGCATTCCATCAATATTAGCCAAGCAAGGATATCACTCTGCTTTTTTTCACGGAGCTAGTAACGGTTCCATGCGTTTTGATGCGTTCACAGCTGCTGCCGGATTTGATTCCTATTACGGGAGAAATGAATACCCGAATCCAGCACATTTTGACGGTAATTGGGGAATAGAAGATCACCACATGCTGTCCTTTGCTGCGGATGAAATGAATCAATTTAAACAGCCGTTTTTCTCGATGATTTTCACCTTGTCTTCGCATCATCCATACACCATTCCAACTTCCTTTAAATCTCGTGTAAAGCATGGTCCTGAACCATTGTGCGCGACCATTTCTTATGTTGATTTAGCGTTAAAGGAGTTTTGGACAAAAGCGAAAAAACAAGCTTGGTTTAAAAATACCTTATTCGTTTTTTGTGCAGATCATGTTGGTCCAACGAAAAGATGGGATCGTTGTTCGCTCGAATGGACATACCGAATTCCAATTGGATTTCACCATACTTCCTTGAAGTTACCGAAAGTGACTAAAGGAAAGGTGTTTCAGCAAATTGACATCATGCCTACAATATTTGATTTATTAGGTTTAAATGTTGATTATTATTCATTTGGAACATCTTATTTCAATAATAAGTTGATGCCAAAAATGATTTGTGAACAAGGGAATTTAATTTCTTTTGAAGTAGGTCAAAATGGGTTGTCTAATACCGTTTGGAATGAACAAATGAATGGAAAGCGTAGCTCGCATGAGCAAAAAATCATCACCCAAATGAAAGCGATGTATCAACATTATACACACGATTTAATTACAAATCGGATGACTCCGATTCAAAAAAAGGACTAATTCCCACGTGTTTTCCTTCTCCGAACTCCTCTCTATTTTGAAGTATTTTAGCTACCTTTGACATTCAATTAAAGTAGCTATGGCACAGAAATACGTAACGAGGGAAGAGGATTATTCGAAATGGTACAATGAATTGGTTTACCGCGCTGATTTAGCGGAACATTCAGATGTTCGTGGATGCATGGTCATCAAACCTTATGGTTATGCAATTTGGGAAAAAATGCGTGATATATTGGATGTAAAATTCAAGGAAACAGGCCACTCGAATGCGTATTTCCCATTGTTTATTCCGAAGTCCTATTTGAGCAAAGAGGCAAGCCATGTGGAAGGATTCGCAAAAGAATGTGCAGTCGTGACACATTACCGTTTAAAAAATGCCGAGGATGGAAGCGGAGTGATTGTTGATCCAGACTCTAAATTGGAGGAGGAGTTGATTGTACGTCCAACATCCGAAACAATTATATGGAATTCATACAAAAATTGGATTCAATCTTACCGTGACTTACCTATTTTGATTAACCAATGGGCGAATGTTGTGCGTTGGGAAATGAAAACACGCTTGTTTCTTCGTACCACAGAGTTTCTCTGGCAAGAAGGACACACTGCGCATGCCACAAAACAAGAAGCAATCGCTGAAGCAGAACTCATGTTGAACGTGTATGAAGACTTCGCTGAAAACTATATGTCCATGCCTGTCATCAAAGGAAGAAAAACGGCAAATGAGCGTTTTGCAGGAGCGGAGGACACATTGTGCATCGAATCAATGATGCAGGATGGAAAAGCGTTACAAGCAGGAACGTCCCATTTCTTGGGTCAAAATTTCGCCAAGGCATTTGAAGTGAAATTTGCAGATAAAGAAGGGAAACTAGATTATGTTTGGGCAACATCTTGGGGTGTATCAACACGTTTAATGGGTGCATTAATCATGACGCATTCAGATGACGAAGGACTCGTCTTACCACCAGCATTAGCGCCAATTCAAGTTGTTGCTGTACCAATTTACCGCACGGATGAAGAGTTAGCAGCAATTTCAGCGAAAATGGCTGAATTGGCAGCGAAGTTGAAAGCAAAAGGTATTTCCTTTAAATACGATGATGACGAAAACCGTCGTCCAGGATGGAAATTTGCTGAATACGAATCAAAAGGTGTTCCAGTACGCGTAGCGATGGGTCCAAGAGATTTGGAAAATGGAAAAGCAGAAATCGCTCGTCGCGACAACAAAACGAAGGAAGTGATTGACTTTGATGGATTGGAAAATTACATCGAGCAATTGTTAGCAGATATTCAATCTAACCTTTTACAACGAGCAAAAACCTTCCGTGCTGAAAATACACGTGAGATAGATTCTTATGAAGAATTTAAACAAGAAATTGACAAAGGCGGATTCTTCTTGGCTCATTGGGATGGGACTCCGGAAACGGAAGAACGAATCAAAGAAGAGACGAAAGCAACCATTCGTTGCATCCCTTTAGATCGCAAAGAGGAAACGGGTGTTTGTATGGTAACTGGAAATCCTTCTGCGGGACGCGTAATTTTTGCTAAAGCTTATTGATTTGTCGGTGTTTCGCTTTCAGCAATTCGATGTTGTTCAATCGAAAAATCCGCTAAAAGTCGGAACTGATAGTATGTTGTTGGGGGCATTTATTGACGCTTCCAATGCCGTTCGTGCGTTAGATATCGGTTCAGGAACTGGCGTACTCACATTGATGGCTCTTCAAAATAATCCTACATTAATCGTTGATGCGGTAGAAATCCACCAAGAAGCTGCTGAAGAATGCGCATTTAATTTGAAGCAAAGTTCTTGGGGTGAAAATGCGACAGTTTATCCCCAAGATTTTTTGGCATTTCAACCAGATGAGAAGTATGATTTAATTTTTAGTAATCCTCCTTTTTATGTGGATGGACTGAAATCAGGTATTGAAAGCATCGATCAGGCGAAACACATCACCCGAGCATTATTTGAGCGATTTATAGTGAAAACTTCACGGATTTTGAATGAATTTGGTCGTTTTTACGTAATAATTCCTGGGAATCAAGTTGACTTTTTGTGTGGAATCGCCATTGAAAATCAGTTACTGCTTGCGGAGAAGATTGACATCCATGCTACGGAAGTAAAATTAAATAGCCGTGCAATTCTGGTGTTTTCCAAGAGTGTTGAATCATTGAAACAATCTGAATTAACGGTGCGATCAATGGATGGGAACTATACTGCAGCGTACATTTCCTTGACAAAGAAGTATCATTTCAACGATTTGTCCAGTAAAATTTAGTTTTTCTTCCAGTTTTGAATGGATGTGTTCAATCCGAGTGAGTGTACTGATCCAGCTTTGGAATAAAACTGCACGCCATAATCAAGGTTGAATTTTTTCAATTTCAGTGACATTCCCATCGAGAATCCAGCAAGTCCAGGATGATCGATTAATTGCAGTTGATTTCGACGCATAAAATTGAATCCACCCCGTAATTGAAAGGATTTCGACGCATAAAGTTCTACTTGAAAGTTCAAATGATGAGCGATTTTAGTTCCAATGGAAGGAGAATAAACCGGAATGGTATCACCTGTAAGCGGATCATAGGTAGGAATAGCCGAGGGATCTAAATAGACATTGTTGAATTGATTTAGTTGATGTCCTTGAATGCCAAATCGAAATGGAGCATGTTTTAGCTTGTAGCTTATTCCAACTTGAACATCCATTGGAAGTTTAGATTGGCTTTCGTTTGTAAAATCTTTTAGAAGTATTCCAGCGTTTTTCACCAAAAATGTTGCGCATAATTGTTTGTTGGGATGAAGAAGTAAACCACTAAAGCTTCCTGTTAAACCAAATGCACTATAACGATACATGTGTGATCCGAGTAAGGAGAGGCTCGCGCCAATACTGATGACTTCGTTTATTTTTCTACTATAACTAGTTCCAATGGCATATTCAGCACCGCTGAAAGTTCCAAGCGCATTTCCAACTTCGTCGGTCTCTACAAATTGACCCAAACTAAAATAACGAATACTTGGTGCAAACGTTCCGAATTTGGTATGCATGGCATAATTCACATTGCCATAAGTGACACCTGCGGGATATTTACCGAATGAATATTGAACTTGCCCGTTCATTGTTTCGTTCAATAATGCTGGATTATCAAGTGCTAATCCAAGGTCATTGTCGTAAAAACTGATTAATCCATTTCCGGATCCTGCATTTCTTGCTGAACTTGCTGCATTCAAAAATTGAAATGTCGTAGTACCTATATTATACTGTCCAAAACTAACAATCGGCAGAAACAAAAGTGTAACGAATAATTTAGACATGGCTTTACAACGAAAAAAAACGAAATTAATTGTGAATTTAAGTTATAAATTCAATTCCTTTGTCAAAAAGTTTTTGATTTTTCAATAATCAATAAATTTTGGACTGATTTTTGTTTTCGGGAATAATATGGATACTACAAGGCATACCGTCGTTTATAATGAGTTGATGCAACAGCATGGAACTTTTTTTAGGCAGGTAATGCGTAAAAGTATTCCAAGCAATGAAATTCCGGATACATTTCAAGAATTCTCCATACATTTTTTCCAACTCATCATTGATCGTTATGACGCGCAACCGGAGCTTTTCGCTTCCTACGGCTGGTTAAAAACGATTACACATCATTTTTGCATCTCTGAAATCCGCAAACGTGAGGCGAAAAAAAATCAGGTTTGGAAAAATACAACATCCGAAAAAGTAATCGTTGAAGAAGCACCTATTTTTGACCAAGAGGAATTGATTGCGCAACTTTTCGAGGCAGTTATTGGATCTGTGAACAAACGGGATGCGTTGGTGCTAAAAATGAAGTATTGTTACGACAAACCATCCAAGTATATTTCAGAAAAAATGGGAATAAAGCATGTGGATGTTTACATTGCGCGCATCAAAGAAAAAGTACGTCGTCAAACAGGAAACGTGAACTTAGACGAATGGTTAAATAGCAAGTCTTAAAAGTCTATATGTCGCTCTTTCTTGTCCGGATAAATATCCCCTATGTTTACAAGAATACCTGTTTCCTCCACATTTCCAAACTCTGGGTTCAAAGCTGTATCGAAGGTCATCATCGTAGGTGATAAGTTCATGTAGATATTCATAAGCGGTGGAATAAATTCTCCGTGTTCCCGAGTGTACGTATTCAATATTTTAAACGCTTCTTTATAGTCCATTCCCATGATTAATTCATCGAAAATGGCTGGGTCGCTCTCAATTTGCAGTGGGTAAAATGCTTTCATTAATCCACTTTTATCTGGAAAAAAGCGGTGTAAAAAGAAGAGTAAGAAATCTCGACAAGCAACATTGTATGTTGGATACATCGTAACTTTCCCAAAAAAGTACTCAATCTCAGGATTGAATCGAATTAAAGCACCTAATCCGTCCCAAATATTGTCAAGGGCAAAAAGTCCTTTTCGTGGATTGTTACTTGGTTGAAATTCTGGTTGTACCCAGCTACGTCCAAGCTCTATCGTTTTTGGAAGGTAATCCGTAATAAATGTTGGATTAAAATCGAAATAATGAGTGGTTGAAAGGTGAATCGTTCCTTCATGGTCAATTGCCTCATGGCATTTTTTAAAGCGGTATCCCCCTATAATTGCTTGATCTTCAACGGACCAAACGATCAATTGTTCATATGCGAATTCTCCTAAATCATATTCATCAAGGTCAATTGATTCTCCTGTACCACCTCCGGCAGCGCGAAAAGTAACTTCACGTAAACGTCCAATTTCCTCTAAGACATTCGGTGAATTATGGCAATTGACGACATAAATTTCATTTTCACCTTTACGTGTGACGCGAAGAAAGCGTTCTGCCGTAAGTTCTGCCGTTAATAATTCCGTTGAAACGGCTTCTCTTATTGGTTTCATTTGTCGTTTTTTAATTGATATACAATTGATTTAAACCAATTTGCTGCTTTGAAATCATCCATTTCTGGATGGATGTCCTTGCCCATAATTGGTTCACCAACCGTATAGGTGATGATTTTGTTTTTCTGTTTTAACATTTCATCCGCTAAATAAAACATTTCCACGTTTGCCTTGATTCCAAGAAATGAACGCAGTTTAAATAAGCGGTAAAAGAACGGAGATAGTTGTCCGCCGATATGAATAGGCACAATTGGACGGTTAAATTCTCTTCCGTAGGTAATGAATGTTTTTTTCCATTCGAAGTCTTGTATAACCCCATCGTGAACACGACTAACCATTCCTGCAGGAAAAATACATAATGCATGATCTTCTTGAAAGGCAGCTTTGATGCGTTCCCGTGCAGACAATCCTAATTTCCCATGTTTATTGATACCAACGAAATAAGTATTCAGATTCTCAATGTTTGTCAACATGTCGTTAACAATAAATTTCAAATCTTTTCGGTGGTTTTTCAATGCAACAATAAATGCCATGGCATCAACTCCACCTAGTGGATGGTTCATGGCAATAATGATTGGACCTGTTTTTGGAATCCGTTCAATGTGCTTAATGTCAAATTTGAAATGAAAATAGTTGACCGCTGCCTCACAGAATTCGAGTCCCTCGAGTTCGCCATGCGCCTGAATAAAGGCGTTTAATTCCTTTTCATGGAGTGTTTTACGCAAATAACGCAGGACGAATCCCGGTAGAAATCGCAATAATTTTGGATTCTTACTTCGGATTAATTCTTTTATGTCAATTGCTTTGGGTGCTTGCACGGTTCGAAATTACAATTTTTCACGCGTTTAAACGTCTGTTAATAATGGGAATTATTCACATTTATGTGATTAGAATTCAAATTCGAAGGCCATTCCGTCATAGAGGATGGAAACGTTCTCTGGAAGCTGTTCTAAAATAGCGGCATGTTTTCCGAAAAGGTGTGATATATGAGTGAGGTATGCTTGTTTGGGTTGAATATCGGTAATAAAAGCCAATGCTTCTTCTAAATTGAAATGGGAGATGTGTGGGAATTTATGCAAGGCATTGACAATTAGAATATCCACGTTTTTAATTTTCTCACGTTCTTCAGTTGTCACTGTTTTGGCATCGGTGATATATGCAAAGTTGCCAATTCGAAAACCCAATACTGGTAGTTTGTAGTGCATGACTTCGATTGGTATTACTCGAATTCCATCTAACATAAATGAATTTTTGTCAATGGAAATTACGTTCAACTTTGGTATGCCTGGATAATCTTTAGCATCGAAAATGTAGTGAAATTCTCTTCGAAGGGCAATGTCCACGTTCTGTGAACAATAAACATTCATCGGTTTCTCGGAGAAGAAATTGAAGGCACGTACGTCGTCTAGTCCAGCGACGTGGTCTTTGTGCTCATGTGTGAATAAAATGCCGTTTAGATGGGTAATCTTTTCTCGCAGCATTTGATATCTAAAATCCGGACCAGCATCCACGCAATAATTTGCGCCATTCATTTGCAATAAAATGGATGCACGAAGTCGTTTGTCTCGTGGATCAGTAGAGTGACATACGTCACAACTGCAAGCAATCATTGGAATTCCCTGTGATGTTCCTGAGCCTAAAATACGAACGGTTCCAATCATACGACAAAGGTACTATAAACTAACAATTCGGTGTTGCTTGTCCTTGCGTAAGAACAAATTAATAATCGATTTATTATCGCGATTTTCTGAGGCTAATTCTACATACCTCATCCAATGCATAGGTTCTTTTCCATGAAAATGAAACGGTGCAAATCCATATCCTTTGTAGGTTCCACGGTCAATCCAGATTAAACTTTTTTCTCCTTTGTTTCGTCCTTTGTCAATGATAAAGAACGAATTTCCTTTAAAGTTAACATGTTCTAAAAAGTCGTTGATCCGTTGGTTGTAGTCCGCTGGACTTTCCTCCTGAATACAAGCACCTTTGCACTCTTTGATGGAGTAATGGAAACAAGCCGATTGAGTAGGATAGAGGTGACATAATTTTTGACACAGTTCAAATTTCTGAACCAAATGACTTAAATAATCGTTTCCTTCTTTTTTTGTATTGAATTGAATGATGGCTTGCTCCTCCTTTTTTGCCAATGAGGAAACCTTTAGTTGAATGTATCCGTGCTCATCTACCTCATCAAAGACCCCAAAAGGAAAGAAACTTTTTCTCAATTTACGGTTGTAAATCGGCTGATGCTGTTTTATGAGTTCTGACTCTAAAAGCATGGCAATTAACTCACTTCCGGTAAGTTCGTGTTCAATTCGGCAAATATCTTGAATCATTTTCAGTCCTTTCGCTGTCTTTGTATTGCGTAAGTGCTGTTCAATGCGTTTTTTAATGTTGATGCTTTTCCCGATATAAATCAGTTGGTTGAATTCGTTGTATAACAAATAGACTCCTGTTTTTGACGGAAGGTTATCAATGACCTCTAAACTTAAGTTTGGATGAATCGACTTTGGATTCAACTCTTGTTGTATAAAGGTGCTTAGGTTATTTGGATCCTTGTGGAAGATCAAATGAAAGAGTTCTGTTGTTGCTTTTGCATCCCCATCTGCACGGTGTCTAGCGTTGTTATCGATTCCGATTTCACGACATAATTTCCCTAAACTGTAGCTTGCATGTCCAGGGATGACGTAACGAGAAGCGCGAACAGTACACATGTGTGGA
>CANMFV010000020.1 GCA_947496835.1 Flavobacteriales bacterium
CCAGATTTCGCTCGTTCAACGATGGAAGTATTCCAAAAGTTTAGCTAATTACATCAATCAATTTGGAGGCGAATATCCGCAAAAACTCATCGATTTAAAAGTGGATCTGGCAAACTATTTCGAGTCCTTGGCAACGGATGGACTAACAGAAGAATATTTTTTTCAAAGCAAACAGAAAACAAATTTTTTTAAAGTCTTGCTTTTTGTAATAAGCTCACCATTTGCGCTCATCGGTTTTCTGCATGCTTATGTGCCGTATATAGTAGTCAAACGGTTTGTTGAGAAAACATTTAAGCGCAAGGTTTTTTGGTGCTCGACTAAAATGGTAATCACGATGGTACTCATGCAACTATTCAACTTGCCAATACTTTTTCTCCTCCCGAAACTTTTCGACATTTCATTTTTGGCAGCTTTGTTGTATTTCGTAAATATTGGTTTTCTCAGTCTTGTGTGGTATGAATGGCATAGGGCTTTCGTAAATTGGAACTATAAAAACCAACATAAAAAAGGGGATGCATCCGGAGAACTTTGGCAAAAGAGAGAAGAATTAATTTCTCGCATTCAGGATGAAATCCAATTAAACATTTCTTGAATTAACTTGTTTTAAAAACAAATGGAAAGTACAAACGACCTATCAACGATACGGATAAAAAAACCAAAATGGTTACGCGTAAAATTACCAACAGGTGAAAACTACCGTAACGTACGTAATTTAGTAGATCAGCATAAATTACACACCATTTGCGAAAGTGGAAGTTGTCCCAATATGGGAGAATGTTGGGGAGAAGGAACGGCAACGTTTATGATTCTCGGAAATATTTGCACCCGTTCTTGTGGATTCTGTGCGGTTCAAACCGGAAAACCCGAAGAAGTCGATGAGTTTGAACCCGGAAGAGTGGCGAACAGTGTGAAAATAATGGGTGTCAAACATGCAGTCGTTACTTCCGTTGATCGCGACGATTTAAAAGATGGTGGCTCTGAAATTTGGGCGCAAACGGTTCGAGCAATTCGTCAACAGTCTCCTGGAACTACGTTGGAAACATTAATTCCAGATTTTGCAGGTAAATGGGAGAATTTAGAGGTGATTATTCAGGTAGCTCCCGAAATCGTATCTCATAATTTAGAAACGGTGCGTCGTTTAACAAAGCAAGTTCGAATTCAAGCAAAATACGACCGAAGTTTAGAAGTTTTATTCCGCTTAAAAAAAGGAGGGATGAGAACAAAATCAGGTGTTATGCTTGGACTCGGTGAATCAGTGGATGAAGTCATTGAAACAATGCAGGATTTGCGAGCTGTTGGAGTAGATATTTTGACACTAGGTCAGTATTTGCAACCAACCCCAAAACATTTGCCAGTCGTCGAATTTATTGAGCCTAGTCAATTTGAAAAGTACCGTGTACTTGGTTTAGAAATGGGATTCAGATTTGTGGAAAGTGGACCACTTGTTCGTTCATCTTACCACGCGGAAAAACATTTGTTTGATTGAGTTGTTTAATTTTTGGATTGAAATGTAATTAATATTTTTTTTGAGGTTAAATTTGTATTAATTTTAAGGAATATTGCTTATTTTGGCAGTCATATTTAGTAAAGTAAAAAAATAGTCTATGAATAAGAAAGTCTATGTATTTGGTTCTCTGATGTTTGCGGGTGTTGTTGCTGCAACAGTTGGTGCTTTAATGTTGTTTCCTTCTGAAGGAAAATACAAACAAGAAAGTTTGACTTCATTGCAAGAGAAATCTTCGGATGACGCTATGGCTTGGTTGAGAGCGCGTTACATTGATGTAACAACCGGACAACCAGTCTCTTCGGAGAAATTGGCTCAGATTGATGGTCAGATTCGCAAAATGAAGAAGTCTAAATCAATCGCTTTTGAATCGATGGGTCCAGACAACATTGGCGGACGTACACGTGCTATTCAACCGGACAGATCGAATATCAATCGTCTCTGGGCTGGTGGTGTTTCCGGTGGATTATTTGTTTCTTCCAATAAAGGAAGTACATGGGATCGCGTTGAGTCTTATGTTGCGGCTGGGGGGAATCCCTTCATCTCATCGATGACACAAACGTCTGACAATACAGTTTTCGTTGCGACAGGTTCAAATAATGAAGGTTGGAACGGAAACGGTGTTTGGTACACAACAGATTTTGGTACAACATGGGCGTCTATTCCTGGAACGTCAAGTTGCACAGAGGTTGTTAGCTCAAATGCAGACAATTATGTTTGGTTGGCTACAGCAACTGGTTTGAAAAAATGGAAATTAGGTGATGCAGCCTTGACATCTGTAACTATTTCTGGAGCGAACGGAGGTTGTGCATCTTTACAAATGTCAAAAGACGGAAACATTGTGGTTGCTGCTTTCGGAGCAAACAAAACGTATGTTTCATCAAACGCAGGTGTTACATTTCTAGATAAATCAGGAACGGCAGCTAATAATTTAGTTCCGAATGGTGCTGCGCGTATTGAGTATGCTATTTCACCAATCAAAAATTCTTCCAATCACTATTCCATTTATGCTGTTCGTACAAATAGTAACTTGATGAGTATGCACGTTTCTCATAATGACGGTGAAACATGGAGTCAATTTGTTGGAGCATCAGCCCCGCCAAATGAATTCGATATCTACAGAAACCAAGGTACCTATAATAGTTGTGTTTCGGTAAAACCTACGGACCCAGAAATGATTTTAATTGGTGGTATCGATATTTGGAAATGGAAACAAATGGTAAACAATCCACCTCAAGGAGGTTTTGAAAAAATTAGTCAATGGTTTGTTTCACCTAATTCACCAATATATGCTCACGCGGATAACCATGAAATGAAGTGGGATGCAAACAACCGTTTATATATCGGTAATGATGGTGGTATCGGTGTTTCAAATAATTTTGGTGAAACATGGTATCCTTCGAATAGAGGTTATAATGTTACTCAGTTTTACGGAATTGCTTTTGATAGAACGGGAGCTGTTATGGGTGGTACACAAGATAATGGTACGCTATACAACGACTTCAGTTTGTCAACACCTCAAGAATTTAGAGAAGTAAATGGAGGAGATGGTTTTGAATGTGAGATTTCATTCTTTAACCCACGTGTGATGTTCTCTACAGTTTATTACAATTCGATTTCTCGTTCAGGTGATAAAGGTCAAACGTTTACTTCTTTCGTTCCTACATTTCCATCATCTTACGATCCAGCAGGAACAGATGCTAGTCCAAACCATCCTTTCCACTCTGAAATTTTCTTAGCTGAGAATTACGACTTGAATTCAAAAGATTCTGTGACTTTGATTCCAACTAAAAATTATGCTGCAGGTTCCATCATTCGTGTGCCTTCATTGTCATCTGGGGATTCAATTACTTTTGTTACTCCAACTGCGTATTACTTTGATGATACGTTGGCTTGGGATCCATCTTTGACTGTAGGTAACGAGAACTTTGGTTTGAACGCTGCAACTGGAGAAACTGTTTCCATGGGAAGTGATACAGTAATTTACAATGTTGCTTGGGATACCGTACGTGTACAAGATCCATATCAATCTTGGTTCCTTGTTTATGTTAATGCGAATAATGGAGAACTATGGGGTACTAGAAATGCATTGAGATTGGCTGTTACGAGTCCTCAGTGGGTTTGTGTAGCTAGAAACATAGGAGGAGGAACATTTAACTCAGTTGATGTTGAATTTTCTAAGGACTTAAATCACTGTTACGTAAGTTCAGGAAACGGTGTTTGGAGAATTGACGGATTGGGTTCAGTATATACAAGTGATCCGAATTTTGTTTCTAAAGTGGGTTATGTTACTTCTGGTAGCACAACAACGAATCCAACGTTTACAACAGCAACTAAAATTACTTCTACATCCTATGAAGGAATCGCAGTCAATCCGAACAACGGAAACGATATCATTTGCTTTGCAGGATTTGGTGGTGTCAACCGTCGCAGTGTGAATGCGAATGTAACTACGCCTTCTTTCACTGCTTTGACAGCAATTACGACACCAGGTGTTGCTTGTTACGATGGAATCATTGACCGTAATAATTCTGATATCATTGTAGTAGGAACGTCAAGTGGCGCATTCATCTCCACAAACGGTGGAGCTTCTTGGGAGAATTCTTCTGCAGGATTTGAAGGAACACCGGTATATGAGGTTCGTCAGTCTTGGAGAACGTTCAACGAAGGAAATGACCGACCAGGTGAAATCTACTTGGGAACTTTTGGACGTGGAATATGGCGTACTACAGCGTTCTTAGGAATGGATGAAAGTGGTTCAACAGGAAGTAATGTGAAATTTGATTCGAAGTTAAAAACATACCCGAATCCTACACGCGATAATACAACAATAACGTTTGAATTGGCAAATGCTGGAATGGTAGAAATTCAAGTTTACTCCATCACAGGCCGTTTGGTTAAATCCATTAGAAAATCAATGGACGAAGGAACTAACGCACTTCAAATTGAAGGTGATAACCTTGCTAATGGAACATACATCGTAAAATTCAATTCAGGTAAACAAACTGAATCTGTGAAATTCATTAAAATGTAATTCATTAAAATAGATTGAAAGGCGGCCAATTGGTCGCCTTTTTTTTGTGTAAATATTTTTTTATCTATACCTGTTTAAAACCTGCTGGTTAGGGATATTAGTTTAAATAAAAAATGATTTATATCATATTTCAAATAAAACTATCAAAACCCTTTAATAAGCGTACCTTTGATAAATTAATCTCCCCACAATGCTTAAGAATTCTCATAAACACGCCACCTGTTCGATCTGTTCAGTGAGGAAAGAATCATTAATGGACTAATGTATTGTGATGAGTTGGATCACGTGCAAGCTCATAAAGTATCTAGGAACTTTAAAAAAAACCAATCGTTGTTTTTGGAGGGAGCTTCCCCCAGGGGTGTTTATTGCATCAATGAAGGAATGGTGAAATTATTTCAACGAGGAGACGAGGGAAAA
The DNA here is from genome assembly GCA_947496835.1 of Flavobacteriales bacterium. GTDB lineage: Bacteria > Bacteroidota > Bacteroidia > Flavobacteriales_D > Crocinitomicaceae > UBA952. Next base: position 4,956 of record CANMFV010000020.1, read on the forward strand.
GAGCAAATCATACGTATCGCTAAAGCCGGCGAAATCGTTGGATTCAAATCCTTGTTTAATGAAATTCCATACCAGGTAACAGCGGAAACCTTGGAGGAAAGCAACATTTGTTTTATTGGTAAAGAAGATTTTCTGGACATGATGGATGCGAATCCAATCTTACGAAAAGCAGTAATCAAGGAACTGTCTCACGAATTGTCCGACCGAGAAGATTTCATTACGAACATGTCTCAAAAGTCAGTTCGAGAGCGTTTGGCATTTACATTTATCATCCTCCAGAAAATTTACGTTAAGGAACCAATCAACTTGTCGCGTGAAGATTTGGCAAATTTTGTTGGAACGGCAACTGAAACATTGATTCGACTCTTAAAAGATTTTAAAGAAGAGGGGATTATTGAGGTTCACACACGAAAAATCAGTATACTGAACAAGGAAAAGTTATTGTTCATTGCAGGGAAATAAACTTATTTCTCACAAATAAAGTAAAAATTTTCGAGCAAGATATTTCCAAAGTTTCCAGAAACCTCCGGATGGAATTGTACACCAAAAATTGGCTTGCTTTCATGTTGCATGCATTCATTAATACACGCATCTGACGCTGCCATCAATTTGAATTCAGGTGGAATGCTTATGTGCTCACAATGATCTTCCATCATCTCAAAACAATTGGGAAGGCGATTAAATAAAGGTGACTCTTCGATGATTTCAATTTCCTGCCAATTTCGATCTTCACGCATCTTTGCTCCTTTGGCGCCGTAAAGTAATCCAATTAATTGATGACCAAAACAAATGCCTAAAATAGGTTTTTGATAGGATTTTAACCAGTGCACATGTTCAATGTACTTCGACATATCAATATCTGTAATCAACAACGGTGCTCCGGAAAAAACGATACCGAAACAGTCTGTTGCCATTTCTTCAGTTAAATCATGAAACCCAACACTTTTGGTGTCGCAAAACTCTTCAAAAGCGGCAACAATTTGAGGGGTTTTTGAACTACCACAATCGACAATCAACATCATTTTACGCGGGAAAAGGTACACTCTAAAGCTCTGTGGTCACTCAACTCTTCTTTTTGAATATTGAAACCACTCGTTTTTAATCTCTGATCATAAAACAGGTAATCAATTCTACCCGCTGGAAGTCGTCCGATGTACGTCGAACCGATTCCTTTGCTTGTTTGACGGAAAGCATCCATTAGGAAGCGATTGAATTGATTGTACGTGTAAGACATCGGTGTATCATTGAAATCACCACAAACGATAACAGGATATGGGGAAGTTTTAATGTGTTCCACTACACGTCGCGCTTGTTCAGCACGTTTCAAATATGCGAGTCGTAATTTTGAATAGACACTGCGTAGCGCTCGTTCACTGGCCATTTCTTCTTCGTCCGTTGCAGCCTCAATATTTGGTTCCGTGTGCAAGCGAATGGACTGCAGGTGAACATTGTAAACACGAAAGGTATCTTGATTTTTGATGATGTCTGCGTAAATACAATAGTTAAAGTCATTACTTCCTTGAGACTCAAACATCACATCTCCTTTAGAGATAATGGGGTATTTAGAGAACATAGCAATGCCATAATTTTGACGCGTACTGTGTTTGTGGGCACTTCGCTCGTGGTAATTTCGATTGCCCATTATTGCATATAAAGAATCAATTACCTCAAAGTTTGTCGGTTTGTCTTGACGGTAATATTCTTGTAAACACAACACATCAGGATTGGTTTTTCTGATGTAAGCAAATATTTTATTTCGGTTTTCAATGGATTTCGTGAAGGAAGGATTGAACAAGTCGAATAAACGAACATTATAGGTAAGAACTTTCATTCCGGATGGATCAGCATCTTGATTTCCCGAGAAAGCCAAACTTCGGAAGTGCATTTTCCCTCCTAATCCCAAAACGACAAGTGTGTAGATTGCCCATTTTGACCGAACAATTCCCCATAAAAGTAACAGCACTAAATTTAAGCCTAAAAGAACAGGATATATGAGACCGAAAAATGGAAGGATTCCTAATGTGCCTGGATGAATAAATGGTGCTAAATAACACAACAACATTGCTCCAAAGCAGATTAAGCTGAATACTTTGAAAATGGAAGAGAAGCGAAATATGCGTTTCATCATCTTAACCATTTTTACTTTGATTAAACAAGAAATCTTTTTCTGCTTTCGTTAAGGAATCGTATCCAGATTTTGATATTTTATCCAAGATTTGATCCATCTTAACTTGTTTTAGGTGTTTTTCTTGGTTAAATTCTTCGTCAGTTTTAAAACGAGTGCTTGTACGTTTTACCTTTTCTTTTGGTTTGAAAAACCCAAAAATGCGCGAGAAAAATTTCTCTAAACGTATCAAAATATTTTTGGGAGAATGAAGGTTTTGTATGGATAGCAAGCCGAAAATAGCTCCACCTAAATGAGCGAAATGTGCAATTTGGTCATCCGTTCCGATGTTAATTAAATCCTTGAACAAGAAAAACAAGGCTAAAAAGTAAATGCGAATCGGGAATATCCCGAATAGACTGACTTGAAGATTTGGTTGATAAAATGCGAGCGCAGTGAAAATTGCCATAATGGAGCCCGAAGCTCCCAAAATCACCACATTTGTTCCTTGAAGTGCTGGAAATAGGTTATTTGCTAACAATTCAAGAATCCCGCCAGCAATCCCACCAAATAAATACGTTAACCAAAGTTTTTTACGACTAAAGTATTGCTCGAAGAATCGTCCTGAAAAATAGAGGAACAACATGTTAAACAAGAGGTGCCCAAATTGCTCGTGTGTAAAAATACTTGTTATTAGTCCCCATGGAGCTCTAATGAAAGCTGGAAAAGAACTATTGAGGTCTAATAAATGATGTATCCATGCATCACTGATTAATGGATCAATATTGAAAAGCAGCAAACTTTTTTTAAGTATTAAAATCGCCAAGAAAACGCACACGTTTACAATGATCAAACGGTTGGTCATTGTTCCAGCTTTTAACTGGTGGTTTAGTTCTTCTATAAAATTTCTACCCGGCATTTACCAAAAGTTTGTTCTGTCAGCTTTTCTCCAAAATAAAACGATAATTGCTCCAACAATTGCTCCACCTACATGCGCTAAATGCGCTGTACTATCGTTCGCATTGTTTTGGAACGAAAGGTAAACTTCAATTAAAAAATACGCAGCGACAAAGTATTTCGCTTTAACGGGAATGGCAAAGTACAACCTGAATTCTGTATTTGGGAAAAGAATGGCAAACGCTGCCATTACACCGAAAATTGCACCAGATGCGCCAACCATTGGGGTAAATGCTTGTTGAGCATACCCAACAACGGCAGAACTATTCGTCGCAATTAATCCGTCTCGGTCATTATTGATGATGAGTTGATTGATTTCTGTTAAACTAAATCCTTGCTCAAGAATCAGGGCTTTTAATTGGGAAACTTCATACACTCCCATGATATTGTAAAGGGTGAAAGCACCTAATGCTGTAGCAATGTAAAAGATGAAAAATCGTTTGGGTCCCCATCTTTGCTCCAAGAACGCACCTAAAATGGCAAAAAGATACATGTTGAATAGAATGTGGAAAAAACCGCCATGCATAAAAAAATGTGTAACAAGTTGATACGGTTTAAATAACGGAGTGTTCACAACATGTGCACCAAGGGTAGCGGTCAAATCTATTCCTTGGGTTTGCAAAACGAATGTGGCTAAAAAGAACATGATATTCAACAAAATAATGTTCTTGGTAACTTGCGGTAGTTGATTAAACATGATTAAAAGTTTGAGGCAATATCTGTTAATAATAACGTATGCATGATTTTTTTTCCGTTTGGAGCCAGTGTATGGTCTTCGCATTGGAAAAGTGTTTCAATTAGTGCTTGCGCTTCTTCTGGACGTCGCACAACAGCGTCTTTGGAGGCATTTTGTGTTAAACGTCGAACAAGATGGTGTGCTACATCACCTTGGTCAATGTCACGATCTTGCAAATCCGCTAACAATGAATCGATGCACACATCAATACTGTTTTCGGGAAGAACCACCGGTGCTCCGTGGATCAAAAGTGTTTCTTGTTGGCATTCACATTGGAATCCCAGTTGTTTTAAAAGCTTTTCATGACTTAACCATAAATCCATTTCCATTTTAGATAGCTCTTTTTCGATGGGAAACAACATTTGTTGGCTTTCCAAAGCTTGATGAATGAATTTCCCAATGAGCTCGGTATATAGAATGCGCCATTTTGCCCGCTTGACATCAATCACGAGTAGTCCTGATTTCGTTGGTGAAAACACATATCGATCTTGAATCAGATAATTTCCAGAGTGTTGTTCTTCTTGAAAACCAATTGTTTGAGTAGAAATGACATTTTGTTCGGATGTTTCTTCTTCTATCTGATAAAATTGTTCCCAATCTCCTGGGCTTGGCATCGCTTGTCCAAATCCTTCATTTTTAAGTGCTTTGGAGAACCCATTTCCTGTCGATCCACCACTTGACTTTTGCGATTGAAAAGGATTAAAGCTGGGATCAACCGTGATTTGTGGTTCCACCGGATCTGTTTTTCGAAAAGAACTAGGAACATCAAAAGTAGTTTCCGCCTCAAAATCAAGCGTCGGAAAAATGTTGTGTTTTCCAAGAGCTTGACGCACACTACTCAATAAAATCGAGTAAATAAAGCGGTCTTCCTCAAACTTAATTTCGGTTTTTGTTGGGTGTATGTTGACATCAATTTTCGCTGGATCAACATCCAAATAGATGCAATAACTTGGATAGTGTTTTTCACTAATCATGCCATCAAATGCTTTGACAATTGCATGATGAAAATAGGAATCTTTAAAAAAACGATTGTTTACAAAGAAAAATTGTTCGCCTCTTGTTTTTTTTGCAGCATCTGGTTTCCCAAGGAATCCTTTAATGGAAACAATATTCGTTTCTTCCTCTATCGGAACTAGTCGTTCATTGCTGTTACGACCGAAAATACTTGCGACGCGCATGCGCAAAACGCCAGATTGGAGTTGGTATATTTCTTGTCCGTTGTGATGCAAGCTGAATTTTGTATCTGGATGAGCTAATGCAACACGTTCAAATTCATCTCGTATGTGTCCGAACTCTATGCTTTCTGATTTTAAAAAATTTCTTCTTGCCGGTACATTGTAAAATAGGTTCTTCACTTCGAATAGGGTGCCTTTTGAACAGACAATTTGCTCATTTGTTTTGATGGTGTTTCCCTCAACTTCAATATGCGTCCCCG
>CANMFV010000021.1 GCA_947496835.1 Flavobacteriales bacterium
TCTCGAAAAGTCTCTCATATGTGGACTTCTTGAAATCCATTAACATGAGTTATCATGGAAACGACCCTGATTATTATCGTTTAATCTCCAGCAGAGATAAATTACGATTAAAACGCTATTTCGATAAATTTGATGTGAGCAGTTTAAATGGGGGTAATATTTCATTAAAAAACCTCATCGACACAAGCAACACTACCTTACGCATTCGTATGCAAATGCGTGAGCTCGGCTCTTATAAAGTTTCAGATAAAGTTGATTTGTTACGCCTTAAAGTTGACAGCATTTTGAATCCTGAAAAGAAAGATTACGAACGTTTGTATTCGAAATACTTAAAGGGAAATAAATCCGCAGCAGATTCTTTGGTTTACAATTATTCCAGCATCTATAACAATGTGACAGCCTTGCTTTCAAAAGGAAACAACAATGTTCAGATGGCATTCGATCTAGACCCTGAAAATCTTCGTCCTTATTTAGGTAAACCAAACTTTAAAAAAGTTTTACGCGCCGCTATTGACCAAGAATATTACGTATCTACGTTTACCGGAACAGCTGTAGTTGTTTCTGAGGGAACAAAATATTTGTTTGTAAACTTGCTGCAAAGTTTGGTCTTTGCCATCATTTCCATCGCTATTTTGATGGCGTTTTTATTCCGGTCAATTAAAATAATTGTCGTTTCCATGATTCCAAATATCATTCCATTGCTGTTCACCGCTGGAATTATGGGTTACTTCAAAATTCCATTAAAGCCTTCCACTATTTTAGTGTTTGGTATTGCTTTGGGTATAACCGTAGATAATGCCATCCTCTTCCTGGCAAAATACCGCCAAGAATTGCGTGCGCATTCATGGGATGTGAAACATGCCATTTTACTTTCATTGAGAGAAACTGGACTAGGTATTTTCTATACGTCTGTGATTTTGTTCTTTGGGTTTATCATGTTTGTCTTTTCACAATTTGGCGGTACGAAAGGACTGGGATTATTAGTTTCAATTACGATTCTTGTTGGAATGGTTACCAACTTAATTATCCTCCCTTCTTTACTACTAACCTTTGAACGCAAGTCGTTTGTGAAATCATTTGAAGAACCTTACTTCGATATTTACGATGAAGAAACGGACTATGACACAGATAAATTGGAGGTTGAAATTGAAGGTATTCGAAAAGAAATTGAAGGATAGGAAAATCCAAACACATAAAAAAAGACAGCTTTAGGGCTGTCTTTTTTGTTTACTATAAAGATGTATCAATTATCGTTTAATTTTTTAACCATCGTGAGGATTGTTGCCAAAGCCACTGTTTCTCCGGTTTCATCATAGACATCTACCAAGAACTTAACAATTCCTTTTGGAATGTCGTCTTCGCTTCGTTTTTCTTGATCAACTTTTTCCTTCACTGTGAATCGCACACCAATTGTCGCACCAGGATAAACTGGCTTCGTAAAACGCGCTTCCTCCAATCCATAATTTAAAAGCACCGGTCCTTTTTTCGGATCAACAAACAATCCTGCTGCTTTAGAAAGGATAAAATATCCGTGAGCAACGCGTCGCTCGAAAATTGTTCCTTCCAATGATGTTGCATCCATGTGTGCATAGAAATTATCTCCAGAAACGTTTGCGAAATTGACAATATCCGCATCCGTAACGGTATGTTTGTGAGTAAATACTGTTTCACCAATCACTAATTCCTCAAAGTGTTTTCTAAACACATGCGGATTTGCTTCGGGCATCTCTGCTCCAACTTGGAATTGCTCTGTGATTGCAGTAATTGTAGTCGGGTGACCTTGGATGGCTGTGCGTTGCAAATAATGCAATACGCCGCGTTTACCACCCATTTCTTCACCGCCTCCAGCACGACCAGGTCCACCATGCGTTAACAAAGGCATCGGTGATCCGTGACCAGTACTTTCCTTGGCACATTGTTCATTTAACACGAGAATACGTCCGTGCATACTTGCAGCACCAACGACATAATCACGCGCTTCTTGGTTATCTGGTGTGACGATAGAAGAAACTAATGAACCCTTACCCATTTTTGCTAATTCGATGGCGTCATCCAATTCTTTATACGGCATGATGGTCGCAACAGGTCCAAACGCCTCTATTTCGTGGCACGCAGTCTGATGAAACGGATTGTCATTTCTAAATAATATTGGAGCGAAAAATGCATCCCTTTTTGCGGATGAACCAACGATATCAAAATGATCTAAATCGCCAAACACAATCTGCTGAAATTTGCTTAATTCTTCCACAGAAGAACGAACGCGTTCAGCTTGTAAACGTGTTGCCAAAGGTCCCATTCGTACTCCTTCTTCCGACGGATTACCAATTTTTGTTGAAGCTAAACGTGCAGAAATCGCTGACTGAACCTCATCAATGAATTCTTCTGGAACTATAATTCTTCGGACAGCCGTACATTTTTGTCCAGCTTTAATCGTTATTTCTTTGACCGTTTCTTTAATGAATAAATCGAACTCCACTGTTCCAGGTATTGCTTTTTTACCAAGTACGGTTGCGTTGAGTGAATCTGCTTCTAAATTGAACGAAACACTTTCCTGAGAAATGCGCGGCAACCCTTTTAAGATTTTTCCTGTAGCAGCACTGCCGGTGAAGGTCACTATGTCACGAGCATCAACATGGTCTAAAATTCCACGTCCCAATCCACAAATCAATTGTAGGGATCCCTCGGGAAGAATTTTCGATGCGATGATATCACGAACCACAACCTCCGTTAAGTAACACGTATATTCTGACGGCTTTACCAAGGCTGGAACTCCCGCCATTAAATTCACGGCTATTTTTTCCAACATCCCCCAAACCGGGAAATTAAACGCATTAATGTGAACGGCCACTCCTTCTTTTGGCACCATGATGTGATGTCCAATGAAGGTTCCGTTTTTAGACAATGGTGCAGCAGTACCGTCAACATAATAAGGTAAATCAGGGAACTGTTTTCTTAAAGAAGCATTTGCAAATAAATTTCCGATTCCGCCTTCGATGTCGATCCATGAATCAACTTTCGTTGCGCCGGTCCATGAACTGACCTCATAATAACGGTCTTTTCGTTCCATTAAAAATAGCGCAAGTGCTTTGAGCATTCGGCCTCTTTCTTGAAAGGTCATTTTACGTAAAGCTCTTCCACCCGTTCTTCGTCCATAATCTAATACCTGCTCATAATCAATTCCAGCACTTGAAACAGATCCTAATTCGGCGTTTGTTACAGCATGAAAGAGTTCTGTTTCTACTCCATCACCGTTCATCCAATTTCCTAGGATGTAATTTTGAAAAGTACTCATAAACGATTAATTACAAAGAAGTTATCCAACGGATGAGGTCATTCCCATTGGCGTAAACCATTAAGGTTAATAATAAAACGATTCCAACCATTTGAGCGTATTCCAATACTTTTTGAGGTGCTTCTTTTCCTGTGATTATCTCGTATAATAAGAAAACCACGTGTCCTCCATCTAATGCAGGAATAGGAAGAATATTCATAAAAGCTAAAATAATGGATAAAAGCGCGGTCGATAACCAGAACGACTCCCAATCCCATACTGGTGGAAACATATTTCCAATTGAGGCAAATCCACCAATAGAAGTAGCGCCTTTTTTGGTAAAGACAAATTTAAATTGAGAAATGTAATCCGACAGCGTGTTTTTACCAGACGACATTCCAATCGCTATGCTTTGACCTAAACCGTAGTATTTCGTTTGAATCGCATTTGAATCAATGAGGGTTTTTCCGCTTGTTTGGAATCCGATAGTTCCATCTTGCTTCACTTTTGTTTTTAATTCGAGCGTGTCTGTTCCGCGCAATACTGTCAAATCTGTACGTTTTCCTTTTGCTAAATATAGTCCTTTGGATAATTCATCGAAATACGTCACTTTTTGATTTCCAACGCTAAGAATAATATCGTCTTTTTTCAGTCCTGCTGCTTTAGCCGGAGAATTTTTCACTACTTCGCCAACGCTATGCGCGCTTGATCTCAATCCAAAAGCTGGTAAAGCACCCACTTGAAATAATGTTCGGTCGATTTCTTTTGGTAAACGAATCGTCTCTTTTGATCCATCAGGATGAAGGACAGTCAAATTTCGAGCGCCACGGAACATAATTCCTTTATTCAACTCCTCTAAATTCAAGACTTCTTTTCCTTCAATCGTTAACACTTTGTCGCCTGAACTCATGTGGTATTTTTCCAGATATGGATGAATACTTAATCCATGCTCCAAATTCACCGGTTTTAATTCCATTTGTCCCCAAGTAAAGACAACTCCAATATAAATAATAAATCCAAGGACGAGGTTTACGACAACTCCCCCTACCATGATGATTAGTCGTTGCCACGCTTTTTTCGAACGGAATTCCCATTCTTGCGCAGGTTGTTTTAGTTGCTCTGTGTCCATCGACTCATCAATCATCCCAGCAATTTTCACATATCCACCAAGTGGAAGCCAGCCAAATCCCCATTCAGTCGTGTTTGGATCTTCCTTCCATTCTTTTGGGGAATCCTTTGTAAACCAAGCTGTTTTCGTAACGCCATTTACTTTTTTTCTTCTGAAAACGGAAAAAAATGGATTAAAAAACAAATAAAACTTTTCTATACGTGTTTTAAATAATCTCGCGGGAATAAAATGGCCGAATTCATGTAGGGTCACTAAAATCGCTAGTGATAAAAATAACTGTGCTGCTTTAATCAAAAAATCCATGTTTCTTTTTTAGGAATAACAAATATACGCTTAATAATAGACCTGGTTTTTACGGTTATTGGTTGAGTTTAATGAGCTTCCAACCAATTTGGTGCAATCTTCCATTCTACCTCCATTGGAACAACTAATTTAATCGCGTTTTCCATCGCTTCTTTCACCAATGTTTGCATGCGCAGTTCTTCTGAAATATGCACATCAAACACAAGCTCATCGTGCACCTGCAAAATCATTTTTGATTGTACATTTTCGGATTTCATCGCATGATCAACTGCGATCATGGCCATTTTTATGATGTCCGCAGCAGAACCTTGGATGGGTGCATTTACAGCATTTCGTTCCGCATAACCACGCACTACAGCATTCGCTGAATTGATGTCTGGCAAATACCTTCTGCGTTTCATGATTGTTTCTACATATCCCAACTCTCTAGCTTGAGCAATAACATTGTCCATGTATTTTTTGATGGTGCTATATTGCTCAAAGTATGCATCAATGATTCCTTTTGCTTCCGTTCTGGAAATGGATAAGTTTTGTGCAAGTCCAAAAGCCGACTGACCGTAAATAATCCCAAAATTCACAGCTTTTGCTGCGCTTCGTTGATCGCGTGTAACCTCATCCAATGGCGTATGAAAAACTTTTGCCGCAGTAGCTGCGTGAATATCGTGTCCTTGTTGAAAGGCCTCAATCATATTTGGATCCTCACTTAATGCGGCAATAATTCTCAATTCTATTTGGGAATAATCCACTGCCATTAACTGAAAATCAGAACTTCTTGCGACAAATGCCCGACGAATTTCTCGTCCTTTTGCGGATCGAATTGGAATGTTTTGCAAGTTCGGATTATTTGAACTTAATCGACCAGTAGCCGTTACCGTTTGCATAAAATTGGTGTGGATGCGTCCATCTACTTTGTCACACATTGTAGGAAGCGGATCAACATACGTGCTTTTTAATTTACGCAATTGTCGGTACTCCAATATCATAGGAATGATTGGGTGATCGTGTTCGTGCTTCTGAAGAATATCCTCAGAAGTTGCATATTGACCAGTCTTTGTTTTCTTTGCTTTACTGGAGATTTTTAATTTCTCGAAAAGAACCTCTCCCAATTGTTTTGGGGAGTCGATGTTAAAGTCTTCGCCAGCCGCAGCTTTAATTTCTACATCTAGCCGAATTAATGTGTTATCTAAATCTTTCGAGTAATCAATTAATGCCGGAACATCAATTGAAATCCCTTCGAATTCCATGTCCTTCAATACTTTGACTAAAGGCATTTCCATTTTGTAAAATAAATCCGAAAGATGAGGCTTTTGGATTTCCGGTTCGAACAAGGTTTTCAGTTGAAGCGTGATATCTGCGTCTTCACAAGCGTAATCACAAATTTCTTCTGGTTTGAGGTCACGCATGTTTCCTTGACCTTTGCCTCTCTTACCAATTAACGTTTCGATGGAAACTGGTTGATAATTCAAATAAAACATCGCCAAGAAATCCATGCTTTGTTTTGCCTCCGGATTGATTAAATAATGCGCAATCATCGTATCAAAAATAGGCTCTGCTACCTCGATACCATAACGTTGCAATACTTTCAAATCATACTTAATGTTATGTGCGATTTTCTCAATGGATGGATCATCAAATAGTGGTTTGAATTCCTCCACAATTTTTTTAGCTGCTTCAAATTCAGCAGGAACTGGCACATAAAATGCTTCGCGCGCCTTGTAGGAAAATGAAAATCCAACAAGATCAGCATGCAATGCATCAATGTCCGTTGTTTCCGTATCAAAACAAACCTGAGAATGTTTTAATAGAATTTCCAATAGCTCTTTTCGTTCTTCAGCCGTCGAAATCAAATGATAACTCGGTCGTTCTGTAACAATGGTTTTGTAATTTGCTGTTGGTGTTGCTTCTTGCGGTTCAATCATACTTTGAACACCAAATAAATCTAATTGTGAACTATCTTTCGGTTCCTTTGAAGTCGCCAAATTCGTTGGTGCAGAAACCACGATTTCCTCTCCGATTACACGTTTTGCTAAGGTTCTAAACTCTAATTCCGTAAATATCTGCATGACTTTTTCTGCATCAACGTCACACATTTCCAATTCAGACTCGTTGAACTCCACGTCAACATCACAAATAATCGTTGCCAACATTTTTGAAACCCTTCCTTGGTCCGCGAAATTGATCACGTTTTCTTGTTGCTTTCCTTTTAGTTCATGCGCATGGTCAATTAAATTTTCTACTGACCCATATTTTGCAATCAATGTTTTAGCCGTTTTTTCACCAATTCCTGGGATTCCTGGAATATTATCTGACGCATCTCCCCAAAGTCCTAAAATGTCAATGACTTGTTCAGGACGTTCAACCTCAAACTTTTCACATACTTCTTTCACACCTAAAATCTCTGGTGGATTTCCGCCTCGACCAGGTTTGAACATAAAAATATTCTCACTTACAAGTTGTGCATAATCTTTGTCGGGCGTCATCATATATGTAGTAAACCCATGTTTTTCCGCAACTTTAGCCACAGTGCCTACGACATCGTCCGCCTCAAAACCTGGGACCTCTAAAATGGGAACATTAAATGCTTCTACAATTTGTTTAATCGGATGAATCATCGAACGGATATCTTCCGGCATTTCTTCGCGCTGTGCTTTATAAGCTGCAAATTCTTCTTGACGATGTGCAGATCCACCGGGAGGATCAAAAACCACGGCTAAATGTGTCGGTTTCTCATTCTTAATCACATCAATGAGCACATTGGTAAAACCAAAAGCTGCTGATGTGTTTTGACCTTTCGAATTAACCCTTGGATTTTTAGAAAAGGCAAAGTACGCTCGATAAATTAAGGCATATGCATCTAATAAGAATAGTTTTTTTGGTTTGTCAGCTGATAGCATTATTGTTTGTCTAGATTAAGATTTAAGGTTTTCGGAGAAATCGTTTTTGTATAATTTACCGGTATTTTTACGGGAACGAATAAAAGTCCCGTTTTTACTTTTCCGCGCAATTCCAATTGAGCTGTTTCTTTAAAACGATACCGAATCAATTTGCCCAATATTCCGTCTGCAAATTTTACATGAACGAGCGTGTTTACTTCCGAATCATTTTTTGATTTCAATCGAATTTTTTCATTTATATACAGATCACCTAGTTTTTCTCCATCGACAAATAACTCAAGTGTGGATGGTTTGATTTTGATGGGCATCCATGTGTTATTATGAATGGTGGTATTGAAACGCAGCGCTGCCTCATTCAAGTTTAAATTTTCCATTTTCATGGTGTTATTAACAAGTTCAATTGGGTCTTCAAATGTAGCACAAGATGAAAAAAGGAAAAGGAGGAAAAGAAAACTAGGCGTTTTCATTCAACATCAATTTTGTATAGTTGGAAAAAAAATAAGGAATTGTTTCAATGCCTCTGTAATAATTGAAAAGTCCGAAATGTTCATTTGGCGAGTGAATGGCATCACTGTCAAGTCCAAATCCCATCATCATGGTTTTAAGCCCTAGTTCTTGTTCAAACATCGCAATAATGGGAATACTTCCGCCACTTCTAACCGGAATCGGTTTTTTTCCGAATGTCGTTTCATAAGCCAAACTAGCCGCTTTATACGCAATAGAATCAGTCGGCGTAACCACAGGTTCTCCCCCATGATGTGGCGTTACTTTGACACGCACACTTTTTGGCGCAATGGATTCAAAATGGTTCACAAACAATGCGGTAATTTCGTCAGATGTTTGATGGGGAACCAAACGCATAGAGATTTTAGCTTGAGCCTTTGAAGCAATCACCGTTTTTGCGCCTTCACCTATATATCCACCCCAAATTCCATTTACATCTAACGTTGGACGAATAGATCCACGTTCCATGGTAGAATATGTTGCTTCCCCATATGTTTCTTCAATGTTTAACGCTTGACAATAGGCTTCATTAGAAAAGGGAGCTTTCGCCATCTCAATTCGTTCCTCTATGGTTAATTCTTGAACCGTATCATAAAAACCAGGAATGGTGATTCTTCCATTTTCATCATGCAAGGAAGCAATCATTTCTGTTAAAATATTGATTGGATTTGCTACACAGCCACCGTATAATCCAGAATGTAAATCACGGTTCGGACCAACAACTTCCACTTCAACATAACTTAAACCCCTAAGACCAGTTGTAATAGACGGAACATCATTAGCAAGCATTCCTGTATCGGAAACTAAAATGATGTCTGCCGCTAACTTTGCTTTATTTTCTTTAACGTAAATCGCTAAGTTTGGACTTCCTACCTCTTCCTCGCCTTCAATCATAAATTTCACATTGCAAGGAAGTTCATTCGTCGCTAACATCGCCTCAAATGCTTTCACGTGCATAAACATTTGACCTTTATCGTCACAAGCACCACGGGCAAAAATTGCGCCCATTGGATGAATCGGTGTTTCTTTAATCACAGGCTCAAATGGTGGAGAAGTCCATAATTCGATTGGGTCAGCAGGTTGAACATCGTAATGACCGTAGACCAAAATTGTTGGTAAAGACGGATCTATCATCTTTTCAGCATAAATGATCGGATGACCAACAGTTGGACAAATTTCCACAGCATCCAAACCGATTTCACGCATGTGTTTTGCTAAATCCTCCGCACAATTCGCCACGTCTTTCGTGTAAAAAGGGTCAGCCGATACAGAAGGGATTCGCAATAATTCTATTAATTCTTTCAGGAATTTATCTTTATTTCCTTGGATGTAATCTTGTGTGTTTTTCATGCCATCTAATTGAGTCTCAAAGTTGCGAAAATTCATTGATTTTTAGTTATTGAAACATTATATTAATTTTGTCATGCAACCATTTCACTAAACCATGGGTCTTAGTGTCAATTATATAGATTATGAAGAACTCTTTACGCGCATTATTTTTAGGAGTATTTACCTTAGTTAATACCCTTTCATTCGCTCAACCAATCACAGTGTCTACTGTTCAATCACCTCAACAACTTGTTGATAACGTGTTACTTGGATTCGGGGTTACCGCTTTAAACGTAACCATTAATGGAGATCCTCTTTTGGCAAATGTTCCCCAAGGGAATGTCGGTTTATTTACAAGTTCAAATCCTGCTTTCCCAATTAATAGTGGGTTAGTCTTGACAACCGGAAATGCGATTGGTGCTATTGGACCTAATAATCAAAGTTCTTTTACCAATAATAATCCGCCAACACCCATGGTTACATCGGATCCGCACTTAAATGACATTGCTGCGGGAAGTGTGACAAATGGAGTTGTGTTAGAATTCGACTTTATTCCGCAAGGAGATTCTGTTATTTTTAACTACATGTTCGGATCAGATGAATATCCGGAATTTTCACCATCAACTTTTAATGATGCCTTTGGTTTGTTTCTTTGGGGTCCTGGAATCACCGGTACTTATGTTCAAGCTGGTTATCCAAATGGAGGGGTTAATATAGCAACTATTCCAGGTGGTATACCCGTGACCATCA